>JANXEA010000011.1 GCA_025059045.1 Candidatus Bathyarchaeota archaeon
ATACTCGAAAACCATTCCCCGCCTGACGGTTTGAATCTTAAGTTCACGACCATTAATGTGAAATGTAACTGCAGTCGCGCCGATACCTACCTTCTTGAACTCGTCCCAGTTTTCGCATAAGATCTTGAAGCTGCCCTTCACCTGGGCATTCGCCCTTGCCTCCGTTTTCTCAGCGGTGGCTGAGATGGTCTTAAAAACCTTCTCTAGCTTCCTGGTCGCCGCGTCAAGCATCTTCTCATGCTCTTTAAGGGCGCTTATAACGAAGTCCAGGGTTGTCATCTTGGCTGAGTCAGACATAACCCTAAACCTCTAGGATCATAGAATCGACGTGCCTTTATAAACGGCTTATGCATAGAGAATAGGTAATCACTATTCATTTTTGCTTAATGTTTAATCATGCCATAAGACGATTCCATCCCCGACCACGGAAAAGTGGCGGCAGACAAGGTTAATGTAATGGTTCTTCGCCACGTCCCATTGGTTCACAACCGTATTAAATCTTCTGACCCCAATATTTGACCCGTAAAGAAAAAAAGGGGTAAATATGAAAATGCAGAGAGTCGAGAAGAAGAAGCGAGGGATGGTCGGCGTAGAAGCCGCCATAATACTAATAGCCTTCGTGATCGTCGCTGCTGCATTCAGCTTCATGGTCGTCAACATGGGCCTATACGCCACACAGAGGGGTCGAGAGGTGATAAATCAGGGGATAACGGAGTCAGGCTGCCCACTAACGATTGATGGTACGATACTCGTCTGGTCGAATAAGACTGGACAGGCGGACGCCTTCATCATCCCATTGAAGACCATGGGCACGAAATGGGTTGCGATGGCTAAGAACGAGACGGTTGTATCCCTTATGATCAACTCTAAGGCATGGGCAAATGTCTATCAGGGAATCGGCGTTTTCAACGGATCAGAGCCGAGGAAACAAATAGACCCAACTAACCTCAGATACGAAACCATCATAGCCAATCTGACGAAGGGCATAGAAAACATAAGAGAACCAACATGGTGGGGCCAGTTATACAATAATGAGACCGGAACCTACATAACAGGCGCGGTCTTGGTTGTCGAGAACAGCAACGGCGACGACTCATTGCACTACTATGAGAAAGGATTCCTCATAATCATCCTCGACGAAGAGAATAAGGCTCCGGGAAGATCTACGGTGGTCATCGAGATAAGACCTGAAAAGGGCGCCCCATTGACTATAGAGTTCGTGATTCCTGAAGCTCTAACTAAAAACTCTTATGTAACGGCGGGATAAAAATGCGCAGGCAAAAAAATAGAAGGTGCGGTCGGAAAAGTAGGCGTGCCATCGTAGGCATCGAGGCCGCCATCGTCCTCATCGCCTTCGTTGTGATCGCTTCGGCGCTTGCCTACGTAGTCATCAACATGGGCTTCTTCTCAGCCCAGAAAGCGAAAGAGACGATCACCCGCGGTGTACAGGAATCCACAAGCGCGCTCCAGCTGGATGGATCAGTGATGGGAAAGACAAATCAGACAAGGCATCTTGTCTACCTGCTCTTCCCAGTGAAGCTATCAGTAGGAAAGTCCGAGGTTGACCTTCATCAGGATACGATTGTGCTCTCGATAGGTGGAAGCGTCATCCTCCTAGACGTATATAAGGGGGTAGTCAATGAGTCCGCGGTCGGACTGACTGAGGACCCAAGCGACTTAGACGAAATATTAACGAAGGTCTTCCCTAACGTCAGCACCCCAGCCGCATTCGCCATACTCTACAATGATGATAACGACACTGTGCTGGAGAACTTCGAGAAGGCCTTCTTCCTAATAGATCTTGGAAACCGCGGGCTACGGGAATATGACATAATAAAGATCGAGGTGAAGACGGGCTCGGGAGCGGCGTTGATGATCCAGAGATCTGTTCCCGGCGGACTGCCGGAGAAAGATTACGTGGACCTCAACTAGTAGGGTCCCTGCCCCCATTTTCTTCAGAATTCTGAGTCTTCTGACCCGTATTCAACGTTCATAATACATTAAATTCTCTATGCCCTCAGAAGCTTCTGAGGACGACTTATGAGCCAGAATACTGCCAAAGCGGAGGAAAAGGATAGTGGGGGTGCTCAGGGCGCCAGCGGAGCCATGAGTGAAGGGCGCATAGAAGAGCTGGAGAAGAAGCTAGAACAGTTGAAGGCAAGTGTCAATGAATCCTCATCTGAGATGAAGAGGACAGTTGATGATCTCAGGAAAGCTGTCGTAGACATAAGATCAGCTGTGAGCGAGATCGAGAACCCCTTCAACCTACTACGTGTAATCACGAATGAGAAGGATCTGGGCAAGGTAATCGAAGCGAGACCAATGATCGAGAAGAGATTTGCTCCAAAGGGAACAGGAACAACGGAGACTGAGGAAAGGGTCGGCGAGGAGAAAGTGGCGGAGGAGCAGGTTGAAGCTCCGCCTGCAAAGGAGGAGATTAAAGAAGCTCCAGTTGTGCCACAATCCAAGGCTTCCACATCAGTTCAGCCAGATAGCCTCGAAGACGGAGCAGCTTTTCTCCGTTGGGTCTACTTAATGCTGGACGTCGGCTTCGACGAAGAAATCCTGCATGGTCTCTGCAAGTATTTTGAATACGTGGGAATAGTCCCGAGAGGCGCTTCAGATCATCTCGCAGGCTTAATATCTACAGTCGTAAATGCAAGGTCTAAGGGACTGCTAGTGGAGGACCTAGAGCTCGCCATGTATTCAGCGGCTGAAGCCGTCGGAAAAACAGTCAAGCCAGATAAGATAAGCAGTCTACTTCTCCAAGTCCTCAAGAGGAATAAGCTTGAGAGGATGATAAAGGAGTAATGGGCTTCTCAACAACGCTCACTGAAGTCATAATCCTGATTGCCTCAATAGTCTTGGCAAGCGGAACCGCAGCCTACGCCATATATGCAGGGGTATCCCTCCAGAGCAACATCGTCCAAAACCTTGACACTTTTAAAAGAAACATTCATACGAGGGTGGATGTCGGGTATGCAGCGATTGACACTTCAACAAGCCCAGCACATTTCGTCATCTACGTCAAGAATACAGGGACCCTCCCAATCACGGATTACTCATCCCTTGACGTATATGTTGGAACGTATGGAAGGGCTCTACTATACTCCTATAGTGCAAGTGCCGAGCCTGGAAGCGGGAGATTCAGCTTGTCTGACGTGGACGGAGACGGTGTCTGGGAACCCTACGAAACCGCCACAATTCGAGCCTACCCCACAGCCGAGCCTACCGGCAGCGTATACGAAGTCAAAATCATCCCCTACAGGGGGATACCTTCAACCTACATATTTCCCTCACAGCCTTAGAGGAGGACAAATATGGGCTTCTCCGTTACAATAGCCTCAACAATAATCCTTATAGGGCTAGTAGCCTTTGCAGGCGCGGTTGCCTCCTCCCTCATGTTCACTCTCGAGAATATCGCAGCATTTACAGATATTTCTAATCGCACAGGCTCAAATGTCGATATCAAGTTAAACATAACCAGCCTAGAAGCTCGGAGGATCTCTTTCTACGTGAAGAATAGGGGTTCAAAACCAATCTTTTTCATGGGTCAACAAGACTATAAATGGAACACGGTGATAATCTCGTATGATAGCGACGGCTTAAGATCATATGTCATCGAGGATTACGTGATCTCTGAGGTGAGAGTTGAGGGGACTAATGTCACATTCAATGTCCATGGCCACCAGTACATAAATCCAGGTGAGGAAGCCCTCATCGAGGTTTACCTGCCGCAGTTGGCGCCTGACATCCCCCAGAACGCCGTCGTCCTCGTCATATTCATCTCTCATTATGGCTCTACAGCCATGAAGGAGGGTGTCAGAAATTAAGCTCATACAGTTAGGAATCCCCGATCTTGACGCATGTTTGGGCGGAGGTTTCCCTCACCCCTGCCTAGCAAGCATCGAGGGCGACTATGGATCTGGAAAAACGGCCTTGACTCAGCAGATAGTTCTCGCCATGTTAAAGGCTGGGCTCAATGTATGCGTGGTCACTAGCGAAACAACAGTTAGAGAATATTTGAATATGATGTATTCGATCAAGCTTGATGCTTATCCCTACTATCTAAGCAGAAAACTGGATATTTACCCGTTGCATGTGGAGGGTGGACGTTGGAGCCAGTTTCTCTCCTCACTCTTCTGCAGAGTGACGAGAGGATTTCTCGAGCTTAGGAAAGAACGCTATGACGCTGTGGCAATCGACAGCCTGAGCGTCTTGACCGTTGATACTCCACCACATGAATTCCTAACCTTCATCACTAGGATGAAGAATCTGGTTGCGGATGGCAAGACTATTGTGCTGACGTTCCACCCAAACTTTCTCCCCGAAAAGTCTGTTATGAAACTGAAGGCATCATCAGATGTCTATCTAATAATATCTAATGCGAAAGTTGCAGGGATGCCTGTGAAGATTCTCAAGGTGGTTAAGCTCTGGGGCACGAGTGGAGAAAGGAAGGGCTCGGTGACGCTTGAGATAAACCCTCACCTCGGCCTGAGGGTTCTGCCCTTAGGAGACGTGAGGATCTAGATGGCTATCTCAAGCTTGAAGGTTCCCGTTTCCAAGCCTAAGGCGGCCGTAAATAAGGATGAGAAAGGGAAAGAAGAGATAAGCATATTCGAATACGAGATACCTGAAACATTGGAGGAAGCGCTTGAGAAATATCCGTATCTGAAAACCTACATTGAAAGTTTGGAGACGCAGCCCATATACGTTAATGACCCAAGCCTAGAGATCGGGTCTGATAAACCAAATGTCATTTACCCACTGAGTTACGGAGCATTCGTTCACATCTCCGTCGGAGATGAGATGGGAAAATATAATCTAATTGAGCCGAAGAAGCCTGACAGGAAGATACTGGATCAGGTTGAGGACGCCATTGCAAAACTAGTTAGTGAAAGGGAAGTCTCTATAAGGGATGAACGTGAGAAGGAAAGGGCCCTTGTTAGACTGTTCAGGGAAGCGATTAGGAGGAAGATGCTAAAGATCCCGCCAGACGTACAGATGGATGCCCTTTACCACTTCTTAAGAGAGAAGGTTGGCCATGGAGTACTGGACGACTTTTTGGCAGATCCATGGCTAGAAGATGTCAGTGTTCCTGGAGAGGGAAAAGTATACGTGTACCATAAGTTCTTCGGATCTCTCGAGAGCAACATCGAACTATCAAAGGAGGACACGAACAATCTTCTGAGAACACTCTCGGAGAGATATGGAAAGGTCTTGAGTTTCACCCATCCCATCATTGATGTCCACCTTCCAGACGGCTCAAGATTTAACATTGTATTCGGGGAGGACATCAGCCTTAAAGGGAGTAACTTCACAATCCGAAAGTTCCCGAAGGAACCCATATCTGTCGCGCATTTGATAAGGTGGTCCACATTCTCGCCTGAGCTAGGCGCCTATATGTGGATCCTTCTGGAGGTTGGGGTTTCATGTTTCATCTGTGGAGAGACCGCGTCTGGAAAGACGACGACGCTGAATGCATTCGCAGGCATGATAAGACCTAACGCCAAGATTGTCAGCATAGAAGAGACGCCTGAGGTTAATCTGCCACATCGGAACTGGGTTCGGGAGGTAACTAGGATGCATACTGGAAGCATGGTTACAATGTTCGACCTTCTCAAGGCTGCTCTCAGACAGAGGCCAGACCAGATCATTGTTGGAGAGATCAGGGGTGAGGAGGGAAGGATTGCATTTCAAGCGATCGAGACAGGTCACCCCGTGATGTCAACTATCCACGCAGGTGACCTTGAGCAGCTGTTCCAGAGGCTGACATCAGATCCCATTAATGTGCCCAAAGCCCACATAAGCGGCCTTAACCTCGCCGTCTTCCAGAATAGGATAAAACGTGGAACCAAGCTCGTCAGGAGAGTAACCTCAGTAAACGAGATCTTAGGCTACGATCTCGAAGAAGGCAGCCTGAACTATCTTCCCACATTCATCTATGATGCCGACCGCGACCACCTGCGCTTCACGGGAACAAGCTTCATGATGGAAACCAAGGTTCTGCCATTCAGGGGCTGGACGAAGGATAGGCTTCCAGACTTGTATGATGAGCTTAGGAGACGGGCGGAGATCCTCAAGATTCTGGCGGACAAGAATCCCAGGTTCCGCAATGTTTGGAGAACAGTGATAGAAGTTGAGAACAGGGGGTTTGACGCCGTCTACTGGAAGATTAAGGAGGGAAAATGCGACTGGCTAAGTTGAGACTGAGCAGATTTTTCCTACCCCTCATCGCTGTCCCAACAGCAACCTACCTCTTATACTCATTCATTAGGGGCGAGCTGAATTGGGTTCAAATAATCTTCTCAGTATTTGCCCTCATAATGGGTTTATTCTTCTACTATTACATGAGAGAAAAGCCCCCTACAAAGATCGATGAGAAACTTGTAACCTTCCTACTCCACATGTATGCGGTCTCTCATGGTCAAGTGGATGCTGAAGACCTTGTAAATGTGGTAGCCGACAACCCTGATTATGGCTACTATAGTAAAGTCTTCCGGAAGATCCGAAGCTTAGCTAAGGACCTGGGTTATGGATTCACAAAGGCGACCGCAAAGATTGCAGAGACGGTAAAGACTCCATTGAAGGATATCTTAGTAAGATGCGTAGAAGTCTTCTCAACGACGCAGCCGAAGGGGTATCTTGAGCTCGAGGAGACGACGATGGCGGAAGAGTACTCAGGCTACTATCAGAGGTCAATAGAGTCAATTAGAACTATAGGCGGGATATTCAGCACGATCCAAAGCGTTATCGTCTTCATAGTTATGACGCTTGACATCTTAACAATATTCATGGCCGATCCAAACGTCGTTTACTATGCTTATGGAGTCTCAGCGGTTGCAATATTGGCCATATATGCGGGTCTCAGGGCCGTTGTCCCCGGAGATGCTTTAATCCATATGGACCGTAAGAATCAACCTGCACTCTACAGAAATTTTAAGCTCTCGCTTCCAATTGCCGCTGCATGCATTGCTCCCACAATAATCATAGCTAGGATGCTCGGCGTACCATTCGCCATGCTATTCTACGGAGCTATTCTCGTTTTTCCAGGTCTCCTAGCTAATAAGTTTGAGTACTTCGTATACAAGATTGACGAGCATTACCCGACGTTCATAAAGGCGCTCGGCGAAAACATGGCTTCAACCTCGGATATGAAGGCTGCCCTCTCATACGTTCTCTACATGGAGCTCGGCCCCCTCAAGGCTTTGTTGAAGAAGGCGCTAGCGAGGGCGAGGCTGGGATTAAGCAATGAGAAGGCTTTGGCAATGCTCTCGGCCGAGGCTGGATCACATCGGGTTCACTCCATGAATAAGATTTTTGTGGATGCGGTGAACTTTGGAGGGGATCCGCTCCAGATTGGCACACTAATAGGTAATAGGTGTGTTAGGCTGCTAGAATTTAGGAAGAGGAGACTCTCGGTTGAGAAGAGCTTCGAGGCCGTCGTCTTCCTTCTTCAGCCACTCTCTGTTGCCCTACTAATAATCCTTACATTCCTTTGTCGATACTTCTCCCAGAGCCTCATGTCTCTCCCATACTTCACGTTCGGGGAGATACCTATCTCAGTGGTTGAGATTGGGAATATTATCATAATTGTTCTTATCACGATTACCAATGCGTTGGGGCTTAATGTGGCTAAGGGGGGGTTTTGGGGAACCACGCTGCTCTATGCTGGGATTCTTCTAATGCTCAGTGGGGTTGCTTGGCTTGGCGCCGAATTGTTCATGAACATCGCCTTCGGCACCACGCTTCAGGGCTTTGAACAACTGATCTGAAAGCCGTAGCAATGGACCGAGCCAAAGTCATGGACCTTGGGTTCAGAAGCAATTTAAATTCATGTAGGAGATATAGATGGCAAAGACATGTCAGGTGAATGTGTATGAAGAGACGTTCAAGATTTGAAGTCTACCTCGACCTGCTGAAGGCGGTACGTGAAACGAGTAAGCCAACCCATATAGGAAATATGACCAATCTATCATGGAAGGACACGATGAAGCACCTGAAGTTCCTTGAGCAAGAGGGCTTCGTAAAGGCTATCAAGAAACCCAACGGAAGAGCAGAATATAAGTTGACTCCTAGAGGTCTAGAGGCATTAGAATCATTAGAGAGGGTTACAGAAGCGCTAACGCCAAGCGTTGAAACTGCCCGCTAGACTTCAGAAGTTCTAAGAGAGTCCAGAAAAGACCTGCAGAGAGGGCCTCCCCTATTCAGGCATTCACCATTCTTACCGGAAACATAGACCGGACAGATACGCCAGAACCTGCATCGGGCAGCATCATGACGCTCAGCCTCTAAAACAGTTCGCATACTCATGCCGTCCGGCACTCCAAGGCAGATCTCAAAAAATTACATAATAAAGAATTTGTGAACCCGACCCACGTACTCCAAAACCGTTAGTAACCTACATTATGTTGCCCCTGATCACAGGGGACGTCGATAGCCTCGACTCAGTACTCGGATTGTTTTTCTCACACTTTTCAACATAGACTGATGTGTAGCGGATGAGATGCTCGACAACGTTTTGGTCTAGTTATTTTTATTTTTCGGATAGGCTATAGCATTCTGATTGCTTAATATAAAGCGATAGATAGTTTCGAAAATTTGTTATGAAGTTTCCCTTCACAAGTTACAAAAATAAGACATACAACATCCTCTTGGTCTTCACCTTAGTCTAGTGTGAGGTTAAGCAGTGATATAGAAACGGCGGAATATGAGGGGGATTAAAGATGGTGAAATACTCGTCTGGGTCCGGAGAAGGCTCGGTCAAGAGAATTAAGGCAAACTGCCTACTGAGCATTGGAAAAGAGACCGTCTCATCAGACATGGTGGATGTGGAGGTCATAGAGGAAGAGGAAGGAAACAAGACAATCTGCATCTCTCTTTACAGTGGAGACCATGAATTCCGAAGAAACGCCTCGATTGTAATCACAACAATGGATATGGAGAAAATACTTAGGGTGGTTGGAGAGAGCTACGAGCAGAGGCTTAACAGGCTAAAAAGGAACTTCGTCATAGGAACGAAAGATGGCAGATGCCCGCTCTGTTATAGGCGAGAGACCCTAATACTAATCAGAGGTGGGATATCCGGATGTCGATCATGCTTAGAAGCCTTAAGAGATCTACTGAAAGAGGAAACAGAATCAATAGAAGCCGCAAAGACGTCCAAATATTCTGATAATGGCCTAGAAAATTGGCGCTGCAAAGGAGAATATGAGGAAAGTGAATAGAAATCCATCCTCATGGAGGATCAGCGAGTTTTTTGGCGGGCCCGGAGGGATTTGAACCCTCGACCTCAGGCTTTCTCCTTGTAACCGAAGGCCTTCGCAGGTTAGACCTTCTGCGCCCCGTCCGTCTGGGCTACGGGCCCTTTATTCTAGTCTTACAATTTAGGTGTACCTATAATGTAGAATGTTATTGATAGTTATAAAGCCGTTCTTCAAATTTTATGAAGGGGAGCGTTTGGACGCGGAGTTTATGATCGCATCTGTCGACCAGTCATGCTGATATTATGCAGAGATCTTTATGCTTTCTCTATTCGGATCTTGTCTCCACTCTTAACTTTCTTGAATATTTTGGGATCGCCTTTTACTCTAGCGAATACGTTAACTGGGTCGGCGGGTCGTATCTCGCCTTTCTTACTTATAGGTGTTGGTCCAAAGAATATACAGAATCCTCTTCCAGGAGGCCAGTATCCAATGTCACCGAGTTCAACGACCTCCTGCGCGTTCTCTTCATCAAGCTTTACAGGTATGGAAAAGTATATTTCATCTCCCCACGTGTATGCACGAGCTTCAATTGGGAGGGCATTCCATATTGCATTTGCCGTTTGGGGATTCTTTTCTTCAAGTAGTTCTGCTTCAACTTCACCAATCTTCTCACTTATGATTTTAATTCTCCTAGTCAATTTGGCTCCTCCACTTTTAGATCATTTTCTCAATACATCTTAATTCTGCTTAATTACTTTTCCATTCCGATTTCTAGCCTGCCTGAATAGACATGGCGATCTGGTCAGAAATATCCGGATTGCAGGATTAATTGACAGTAAATGTTAAGCATGGCTAAGTGATTAACATTTTTTCATGGATAAAGTGGCAATTGTCGGTGTCGGAAATTTAGGTTCATGCATAGCCTATGAGGTAGCAAATAGGGGCATTGTTGATGAGCTAGTCTTGATTGACCTGTATAAGGAACTTGCTGAGGGACATGCTGAGGATATTGCGCAGGCCATTGCTTTTCGAAATGACACAGATGTTTTCGCAGGAGATTATAGCGAAATCAGAGGGGCTAAGATAATTGTTGTAGCAGCTGGAAAACCCAGAACTCCGGACATGAAGTCTAGAATGGAACTTCTAGAATCGAACAGGCGGATAATTGAGTCTGTAGCCTCTGAGATTAAATCTCACCTGTCAGGAAAACGGCCGATCATTATCACTCTCACTAATCCTGTAGATGTTATGAACTACCTCATGCAGAAAGCCACCAACATAGACCGTATGAGGGTAATCGGCAGTGCAGGTATGTTGGATTCATCGAGATTCAGAACAATTCTCAAGCAGCGGTTTAATGTTCAGGTCACAGATATAGAAACGTACGTTATCGGAGAGCATGGAGAGCATCAAGTACCATTATTCAGCCACGTTAAGATTAAAGGGGAAAAGAAAACATTTGATTTAAAGGAGCAGGAAGAGATTCTCAGAGAGATTAAATCGTCTGCCTCCAGGATAATATCTAAGAAGGGTGCAACTATTTTTGCTCCAGCAAATAATACGGTTAACATGATCGAGATGATCCTGAAAAACGAAAAGAAGATCTGCATATGTTCTGTCCTATTATGTGGGGAGTACGGCCTTCGAGACGTAAGCATTGGGGTCCCGGTTATTCTTGGACCGAGCGGCGTCGAAAAGATTCTCGAATACGACTTGAGCGAGGTAGAGAAGCAGAGGTTCATCGAAGGGGCCAATTATATTAAGGCGGCGATAAATGATGTGCTTAAAAAATGACCACTTTCACCCTTTCTTTTCATTCAAAATCTTTAGCGGTATTCCAAAGATGCTGAAAATAGTCCTTTGCAAATTTCACTAAGCCAATATGATCGGCCCATATCACTAACGGATGCTTAGCATCGCCTAAATAAAGCAACGCCTCACGACCATCTACTATTACACCGCCGCCGAACATGTTATCTCGTCTTCTTACTTCACCAATTCCCATGAGAAGATCAATATACTCTTCAAAGCCATCTGAGACCAAAACGAATACTTTTACTCCCCGGCTCTTTGCTAGGATAAGGCTTTCTTTAATAAGTTGAATTAAGGGTTTGATAGAAGCAGGTAGCGCCAACATGGCTTCACTCTCAGCCCCAAAAATTATCTCTTTTAGTTTGGCTGTAGCGTCAAACTCCCCACGTAGGATCCAGATGTCCGGCTTCTCTCGAATTTCACGCCTAACGTAAAGTGGCTGCAGCTCTTCCAAAATTTTCTCGCTAAGATGCTTCATCCTTTTTTCAATCCTAAGCCTTTCAGCTTCAACCGCCTCAACAGGAGACTTGGGATAATACCTCTTAGGTCTCTCAGAGCGACTTTCAACCCAGCCCTTTCTCTCAAGCGAATTAAGAACCTCATATATCTTTGAGTAAGGTATATTGGCGTCTTTACTGATTTGCCCGGCAGTTGTCGCTCCCACTCTTAAAAGATTGATGTAGGCCCTAATTTCATATTCCGTCAACCCTAGACCACTTAAGATTTCTTTTGCTACATTGCTAATTTCTTCGGCCACCGCAACCTTTCACCTTATGAAAAGTTTGGAAACCCTATTATAGGTAACTGGTTTAAGTAATAAATATTTACACCTTAAAGTGGTGAAATATGAGAATACTTAAACACACGAAGAGCTTATGCCCAGAATGCCTTAAAGTTATCGATGCCATGGTTTTTGAAGAGAATAATGTTGTCTACCTTAGGAAAGAGTGCCTAGACCATGGTCCATTTGAAGATGTGTACTGGTCCAATTATGAACAATTTGAACGCGCTATGACTTTTGAACAGATTGGCAGTGGACTTGAGAACCCTCGGACAGAGATTAAACTTAACTGTCCCTATGATTGTGGGATATGTCCTCAACATAAATCTCACACGGTCCTAGCGATAATAGATGTTACAAACCGCTGCAACCTGAGATGTCCCGTCTGCTTTGCTACTGCTGGAACTACGGGGTATGTATACGAGCCTACGAAGGAAGAAATAAAAAACATGCTTGTCAACCTGAGAAGCAATAAGCCTATCCCCACAGTTGCCCTACAGTATTCCGGCGGTGAGCCGACCATAAGAGATGATCTTCCAGAGCTCATCAAGATGGCGAAAGACCTAGGTATTAGACACGTGGAGGTTAATACAAATGGGCTTAAAATGGCCACAAGCGTAGACTATTGCCGTAAATTAAAGGAGGCTGGAATGAGCACAGTATACCTACAATTTGACGGTGTAACCCCGGATGTATACAAGTTTACTAGGGGCGCAGATCTATTAGAGGTAAAAAAGAGGGTTATTGAAAACTGTAGAAAAGCAGGTATTGACAGCATCGTGCTCGTGGTCACGTTAATCAAGGGGATAAATGATCAGCAGATCGGCGACATCATAAAGTTCGCTATTGACAACTTCGATGTGGTTCGATGCGTAAATGTGCAGCCAGTATCTTTCTGTGGCAGAGTACCTGAAAAGGAGAGGAAGGAAATGCGAATAACGATTCCGGATTTCATGAGACTTGTTGAAGAACAGACTGGAGGAAAGATTAAGGCAAAGGACTTTTACCCTGTTCCCGTCGTCGTACCCGTTTCACGTGCAGTAGGAGCATTAAAGAAGAAAAGGTATGTAGAGTTCACTACTCATCCACATTGCGGAGTTGCTACCTTCGTCCTTGTCGAGAATGGAGAGATAGTACCCATAACGAGATACGCTGATGTTGATAGGTTTATGAATTCTTTGGAAAAGGTTTGGGAAGAATCATTAAAGGGTCATGACTCTAAGGCCAAAATGCGGTTACTTACCTCAATTCGCTACATAAACTTTGGTTTCATCAGAAAATATCTTTGGCCAGTATTAAGGGATGGGAGCTATGAAGCTCTTGGTGACTTTCAAAGGAAAGTTCTTATGATATCAGCTATGCACTTCATGGATCCATACAACTTTGATCTCGAGAGAGTTCAAAGATGCTGCATACACTATGCAACACCGGATGGAAGAATAATACCCTTCTGCACAATGAACTCTATTCATAGGTATAACATTGAAAGAAGAATCGGTGTTCCCTTAGAAGAATGGAATCAAAAGCGCGGTCTTCAAGGTCAGAGAAACATATAAATCTAACAATACGCCTCCCTTTTATGAGGCGTCAAGTATGGGAGGAGGAAAAAAGAAGCCAACATTATCACAACTAGCTAAAAGTCAATTGAAAGAAGAAGCTAAAACTGACAGCAAATCTTCGAAGCGTAGTGGTCCAGCAGCTACAGAAAAAAAGACGCTTCGAATCCTTTCTCCAGATTTAGACGATAAAAGCATTATTAAAGAGATTGAAAAGATGAAAGTTCTAACCCCATATTCGGTTGCTTCCAGATTTAACATTCGGCTAAGCGTAGCCAAAGACTTTCTGGAGGAGCTACAGCGCAAAGGTATCATAACATTTGTGTATGGAGGAGGAAACGTAAAGATCTATAGACCTGCGGTGCAATAGAGACGGAAACTGAATTAAAAGATACGCGTGATCAAAAGTAGACTGATATTTACTTGGACATGCTCTTCTCAAGCCTAATTTTCGTTCCACTTTTTACCTGTCGAAAAATATCTAGATTCTCAGTTACCCTGCCAATCATGTTTACTCTGCCATGCGACCTCGCGTCATTATAGAATATACAGATGGTCTTTCCCATAGGCCAATATACGATTGAACCCTTCTCTACAACAGTCTTAGCTTTCTCTTCACCAACAATTATTGGAACCTCAACGCGGACTTCGTTCTCCCATATTGCCGCTCTACCCTCAAGGGGCAGTTTTCTCGATATAGCGTCCACGGTTCTAGGAGCGAGAAAGCGTATCAATTCACCTTTTGCTTCGCCCAATCCGTTAACTACGATTCTGATGTTTATGCGCGAGATATTATTGCTCAGCCTGCCTCCCTCAAAAGAGGGTACTTGGAAAGTTTTAATAAAGGATTCGCTATTCAAATTCATTGATTAACATGTTTCACGTAGAAGATATTGCAGGAAAAACGAAAGATCTGGAAAGGCAAAGAGACAAACTTGTCGATGAGTTAAAAAATCTGGAAGAAAGACGGAAAAAAGGAGAACTAAGCGAGGAGGCATATAAGGAGAAGAGGCGAGAATTGGAGAGGCAAATTGTGGAAGTCATGGATCGTCTTGCTCAAATGCGTTTCTTTTCAGGAGAGACATAACTTCTTAGGTTAGGTTTCAATCCCTATCCTGAAAAAGGCTTTAATTATACTATAAAACCTAATTAGATTAATGTCTAATCTCAGCATTTTCATCCCTGTCTATAAGGAGTCTGAACTTCTCGAACAGTTACTTAATACATTATTGTCTGACCCATTTGAAGATAAGGAAATATTCGTGATAATCGATGAACCGACGCCCAATAGTCTCGGTTTGGAGAAAAAGTTCAGCAGTAAAGTCACCTTTATATGGAACGGAAAGAGAAAGGGAAAAGCTAACGCATTAAACGAAGTCATCGGAAAATCTAGTGGAGAGATACTCCTCTTTCTTGATTCTGATGTGATGATAAAAAATAACTCAAATGGATTCTTATCTAGAATCTACGCCGAAACTTCAAAAGCTGATATAGTTGAGGTTAAGAAGTTCGTAATAAGAGATTCAATTCTTTCAAGAATTGTAAACTATGATTATCTTGGCTTCAATTTTACAAGCTGGTTCCTCTCAAAAAAACTTGGAAAGTGTTTAGGACTTAATGGAGCTGCATTTGCAATTAGGAGAGAGACTTTCATCAAGCTCGGCGGATTTAGAAAAGTGATTCTGGAAGATTTGGATATTGGAATAAGATCGTTCAGGGAAGGCTTAGCCTACAAGTTTCTTGATGATATTGAGATTTATACAAGGGCACCTCCATCTTGGCGACAATGGTTCGAACAAAGGAAACGCTGGGGAATTGGCGGTGCATTATGGCTTAGGGAAAATCTGGGATACCTACTAAAAATAGTCAAGCAGCATCCTTCCGTAGTTCTTCCACCTCTCTTCTTCATGTTTCCGTTTCTTCCCTTCTTCCTCTTCATTCTATTCACGCCTGACGAGTTATATGTAAAGACAATTTATCTCGCGTTAATTTTCTTCTCAACCCAAACCAGCATCCTCCTCCCTCCAACAGCATTTACAGCATCATCGCTTGCCCTCTTGAAGTGCTTTATACCATTGGTTGGAAGTATCGGAGTATACTCCTCACTTTTTGGCTGGATTACGAGAAAAATGAATACAGCGTTTCATCCGGTCGAGTTTGCGGCTTTCTACCTAATCTACTCTCCGATTTGGCTACTCATAATAGTCGTTAGCATAGTGAAAGTGTATGCTAAAATCGGTGAAACTAGAATTGACTGGAAAGTTGACAATTAATTAAAATCATTGGGGCCACTAATTTCAGAGCTCCGATAACAGAAAACTTCAAATAATCAATGCCTAGAAAATATGGGTACAATCCAAATTCAATACAGCGATGGATAAAGAATGAGCGTTGAAGAAGAAAAAGGAAGATGCAGCTATCTGGACTTGCTTGTATCTACGCTTAGACAACATGAGAGAAACCTTGACAACCTAGTGAATAGACTTGAAACAATAATAAGTGAACTTGCAGCAAAAGAGGGGGTGAATACGGCAAACGAGAACGCAAAAGAGGGAAAGAAGGAGAAGACCTCTGATCCCCCCGTCACAGTCGCATACCTAAAAATAAAATTTAATAATCTGGATGAAGCCTTAAGGGTGATCGAATCCCTGAAGGAATAAAGAAAATTTAATTCTTGACCGTTAAACATGTATTCTTGAGTCAGATCGTTCATAAAGCTTATAAATATATGCATATGTATCTACATGTTACCAGCAAACCTTCTCGGCGGTGACTGGATGTCTAGAAGGTCACAGATGGAAATCTATATAGACATCCTTAAGGCAGTTGCCGAGGGTAGAAGAAGACCAACCCACGTTATGTGCCGTGCAAATCTTTCATGGACAAGACTTAAAAGGTATATTGACTTCCTCGCGAGCCAAGATCTTATACGAGAGGAAGAAGAAGAGGGAACCATAATCTTCTCATTGACACAAAAAGGGAGAGATGTAATCTCCTATTTCCGTAGGATTGAAGGGGATCTTTACAAGAGAAAGCGGATCATCCCATCAGAAGTTTACGTGCGCCCATGAATTATAGACATTGCTCCCCATTTTTTTCTTGTTCATAATATGAACACTCATTAAACTATTAATGACTTGCCGCTTTACTCCTCTATCTTCTACTTTACTGCGCACGAAAATCTAGGCAAAAATGGCGTCAAAAGATTGGCGAATTCGGCCCAGAGGCTTTGCTGGCTTATGCCCAAGGTGGAGTAAGAAACAAATCGCATAGTACATAACCATCACTTAATCGAAGCCTTGCTCACAATACTGAGCCTTTGTAAGAAACGGACTTTGTACATTTCTAGGCTAGCGCCAAACATCTCAAGTAACTTTAACGCGTTAAACCCGTCTTGAACGTGGGATTCTGCTCTTCTATAGGATGTGTATCCACCACCTTTGTTCTCCATCTGCAAGCTGGCTGAGAAGTAGAGGAGGCTAAGCAGCTTATAGAATCAGAGTACAAGGTTTTTATCGATATGTCCGGGGTTAAGTTATTTAGGAACCTGAAGCTAATCCTTTATGGGCGCTAATGACGGAAAAGGGGTCGTCGGCTAGCATGGTCTAGGCTATGAGCCTCGGGCGCTCGTGACCCCGGTTCAAATCCGGGCGACCCCACCAAGCAAAAAATTTTATGCCTTATAATTAATCAGGTAAGTTTATATCTTGGATCTATAAAATTCTGAAATCTTAAGATAAATATGGACCTATTAATTAGCATATTAGCTATCCTGACAGGCATCATATTGATTCACATCGGATCAAAGGAGGTGGTTTTTTCCGCATTATCGCTATCAGAAAGGATTAATCTTCATAAAGCCGCAGTTGGAGCAATTTTCGTAGCTCTGGCAACGTCTCTCCCAGAATTCGTAACCTCTCTTGTTGCAGCTCTTTCAGTCTCTAGCTATATGGCGCTGGGGAATATTATTGGATCCAACATTTATAATGTTCCTCTCGTCCTCGGCATATGCGGATTGATACGAGAATTTAGAATTAAGGATAATCCAGTGAAAGATCAGTGTCTCTTCATGATCGGGATGTCAGGTATGATAACATTAATATCCTTGGTGTTTGGTGCAGTAACATGGTGGATCGCCTTAAGTTTTTTGGCAGCGTATCCCATCATTATCTTCTATCATATTCGTAGAGGAAACGGGAGTGGCCAGACCGTAAACGGCTCTATTCGCTTGGATGCGAAGATTATTGCAGCCATTATTCTAGGCGGCGCTATACTAGCTTGCGGAAGTTACCTACTTGTTCATGGAGCGCTATCCGTTGTTAATGCCCTTGGAATAACACACTTCTATGCAGGACTGACGATACTCTCATTTGGTTGCATCATCCCCGAATTGGCAGTTTCGGTCGCTGCTGCCATTCGAGGAGAAGAAGAAATTTCGATAGGAAATGTTATAGGCGATAACATCATAACAATGACCCTCGTCTTGGGATCGGTTGGATTGATTAGACCTTTCGTCGTTTCATTTTTTGATATTATATCTACGGTTCCCTTCATGATTCTTGTCACCCTTATTCTATATGCTATGGCTCTTAGAAGATGCAAAGTGACGAAGGTTTGGAGCGTGTTAATGCTTGCTTTAGCCGGGATATTCCTTCTTGAAATCTCGTACAATGTTATTTAAGCGTGCCCTTTTTGGCTTCTCTTAAATTCGTTTAATATCTTCGAGTAGACCTTCTATACAATCCCTTATAGACTGTAAGAAGGGATGCCTAATCTTACGAAGGTTTTCAATACTTTCAAGTCGCTTAACCCTGAAGGATACTGGAGGATGAGGATTCATGCCGAACCATGTTCCAAGCCAGTTACCCTGTGACCTTTCCATTTGGATCCGCCGATAGCCTATTTTCCTAAGCGCATTGGCCAAAATTTCAGGCGTGCCCAAGTTTATTGCGGACTCTAAATCCGCCCTAGCCTCAAAAAACTTAGCTATAAAGTAAATTACGGAAATAGCTAAGAAGAAATAGAACAACCCAAAGAAGTAGAGAATGTTCCATAACCAATAAACTCTGAGAAGATACTCGGTGTTGACTAAGATAGAAAGTGCTAAGGGATCCCTCCTTTTCACGTGACTTAACTCATGCCCAACAACGGCATAGATCTCGTCCTCATCCAGTTGAACGAGTAGACCAGTCGTAATTAGAACTAAACCGAGTCTCGGAGTTGGTCCCGTCGCAGCTGCATTAGGCACTATGATGTTAGATATCATAATTTTTGGAATAGGTATCCCGAATTTCTCAGCTACGCTCTTTACAATACTATATACATCAATAGTTCTTATCACTAAGTTTTCAGGTTTAATATAGAGACCATGCCTATGGAACACGTCTCTAGCAACTTCATATGTGAGAGGTTGCCCCAGACTTAAGGTTCTATCGTAAATCTCTTTTTTCATCTGAAGAAACCTTTCCTTTCCGAAATTTTGTTTAACAAAAGCAAACTGTTCTGGCGAAAGATGATACTGCAAAATGTGAACATATGGGCTCGAAGGGGTTATCGTCCAATCTCCCATAGTTGCAACGATCTTGTCTGAAAACAGAACTGTCAAGAACTGTAGGACAACGAGGATCAATGGATAATATTCAATGGGTAAACCAAGAACTTCTGTGACCGTTATAAACAGGACATAACTCATAATAATAAAGATCATGAAGAAGACAAGCATGTTCCCCAAAAAAATCCTACTTATCAGCTTTCTTCTTCTATCAACAGTTTTCTCTGGAACCATCCTAGCCTCCGGAACCCATGCAAAGTAAATAGTTGTCTGCCGCATCTTTTCCTCGAAAAGCTGAACCGCTATAATGAGGTCATCCTTGAGTCTAGACAAAACATCCTTTGGAACATCGCCGAAAGGAAACATTTTAACTTCGATTGGATTGCCAAATGCAACTTCAATGTCGACATACCAAAAACCATGCATGTCCACAGCTGTAAAGGCTAGCACTTCTCGACCATTTTCAAACCAACGTCTAACATTTGTAAATCTTCGATGTAGCGGAACTAGGTACTCACGATAAATGAAAAGCAGCAGTTCACCCAGATATGCAGGAGCAATCTCCGTTCTAATCAAGAAGGAGTAAACATTTGATGCCATTTTTGGTCTCCATTGTTCCAGATTACTTAAGAAATCTACACTTATAAACGTGTATGCTTACACACTCAACTTCAACGGAGCATGAAATTTTCCTTTTGCGTCAAACAAGAATTAGAAGAACTTGTAACAGAGACTTTTAAAGCTTTTCGATAAACTTTTTATACGATTAGCCTAAAATCTCATAATGCAAAGTCTGGCGGTATCTTATGGAACCTAGCAAGAAACCTCTTAACATGTTAACTAGAGAGCTGAACGGTTACATTGCCATTGTGCTGAAAAATGGCGTTGAGTACAGAGGGAAAATGGTTCATTGTGACAGTTACATGAATATAATTTTGGATGGGGCGTCTGAATACAATAACGGCAACCTGCTTGCTCACTATGGTCAAGTTCTAGTCCGAGGAAACAATATTCTATACATAATTCTAAATGCTACACCAACGAAAGAGAATGCTTACAAACCACCAGAATAGCTAGGTGGCAACCAACATTTATTACCACAAAAAATTTAAAATGTGTGCTTCTCTCATGTTTTATTTTGGACGATGAAGAGATCGAGGTACACTGACCCATCGGAGAATGACTGCCTTTTCCCGCTTCTGAGTCCATGTATCCTAAGACGCCCTTCAAGTTTAACTTCATTTCTGCAATCAGAAACATACGAACGTTCATCAAATTTTGTGACTAACCGAAAATGGATCCCCAATTTTATTATGAGGAGTACTGGGACCTCAGCTTAACGCGCTTTCCCTAATCTTTTGGTACATCTTTTCCAATGTCCACCTTATCGCAGATGTAATCTCTCGCTCTCTTTGACCGTCAACATTTTTAATAATTATTTGTTTCAACATATTTTCTTCCGCTATTATCTCAAATGAAAAAATCTTCTCTTGGGAAATTTTACCTTCACGCGCAAGTTCTTCATCTTTATTCTTCATCTTATTCAGAATCTTGTCGACAAAAAATGATGAAAACGGAGGCGTTTTTGTATTAAATAGTTTGCTCGGATCTGGAATAATTCGCATAGATCCTTCATCAATATAGATGTTACCAAGTACTTCTCCACCGTCAGTTCTTAGTTCTACGGTTCTAGTTTTTTTCTGCAGAGCAGTAACGTGAGGCTTTGTAATCTCCTCCGCCTTCTTAAAGCTTTTCTCAACAAGAGCTTCATTGACAAATTCCAAGAGATCCCTAAGGTCATCTAACTCTGCTTCTAGATTCTTAACTCTTGATTCCAGTTTCTCTCTTAACTCCGCAAATCTCCTAATTCTATCTTCTTCCATTACCCATTCATTCCTTCCTTAATAATCACCGAAATCTCAACCCTGGCCCTCATGCCCTAAGAATTGATAATTCGCCTTTTCTTAAAAGGTTTTTTAAGCTAACAAGGGACTAGGTCATAAATCGTTCCGATAGATTTTTCTGTAGTATACACTAAAAATTTAAAGCGGTGCCATTTCTATGCAGGTGAACGTCTACATTTTTATCCAGGTAGAAAAGGGTGAACCTTGGCAGGTTGCAAAAGAGGTCTCAAGAATTGAGGGAGTCAAAACTGCTCATACAGTTACTGGTCAATACGATGTAATTGTTTTCGCCGAGCTTGAGAGCCTAGATGCACTCAAAGATTTGGTTAAAAGCATTCATCAAATAGAAGGCGTACAACATACTCAGACAGCAGTATGTATACCATAGATGAACTAAAATCGTCTTCCAATTTTTTTTATTTTTTTATTATATCTCGGCAACTATTTTCTATATTGATTAGTAGAGGGTTAGGAAAACATTTGAGAAATCGGAGAGATTTCAACAAAGAAATGCGTGTATAGTGAGACGGTGAGCAGCATAATCGAGAAAAGTGTAAGCGCTACATCTTTCATCCCGATCTTTAACGCATATATATTGGTTCGCTTTCTGCTTGCCCCCCACGCCCTTGATTCCATAGTTTCGGCAAGTTCAAGACTTCTTCTTATCGAGTTCACGAGCAGCGGCACCAGAATTGGAATATAATTTTTAATCCTTTTGACAAAGTTGCCTCCTTCAAGTTCAAGCCCCCTTGCCTTCTGCGCATCCACAATTGTCTGCGCTTCTTCTGCTAAAACCGGAACAAAGCGGACCGCCGTCGTAAATGCAAAGCATATGTCGTATGGGAAACCGCTTTGCTCAAGTGCCAAACCAAGTAGGTCGGGTGATGTTGTTAGGAAGAAAATCGAGAACGTTTCGACCAGCACGAGAAAACGTACTGTCATCGTAACTGATCTCTCAACAATGTATGCAACTGATGAGTAATATCCGTAGAAATGAAGTGATAGGAAATTCACAATGAAAATTATGGACGCAAAAAACAAGGCACCCCGCATGGAACGTGTCCATTCCCTCCCGACTCCTGCTACAACAACAAATGGAATCTGCATAAGAAAGATTACTAAAAGCGGGATTAAATTATTAAAGATAATAGCAACAGTAAAAGTCACGCAGATATAGAAGAATTTGACCCGTGGATCCAGCCGATGAACCGGGGATGAAACACTTCTGAATTTAAACCCGTCGAAAATGCTCAAACCTTTTCACCTATGGCCCTTGAGAGTATGTCAACTGCCTCGTAAAGGTCGATAACATTCTTTGGAAAGCCAAGGTCTGAAAGCTTGATGAATACTTGTGTGATCTCTGGAAGAGCCACAGAGGCTTCGGTAAGCAGTTCAGAATTTGTCAGAATCTCCTGGGCGGCTCCATCACCGATCACCCTGCCATTAGACATAAGAATAATCCTAGGTTTGCATTCTGCCACAAACTCCACATCATGAGACACTATTATAACCGTCTTCTCTTGTTTATTCAGTTCAAAAATAAACTCTTTAAGGCTCTCCTTCTGCTGGCTGTCTTGACCTATAGTTGGTTCATCTATAATTATAATTTTTGGATCCCACGCTAAAACGGAAGCCAAAGCTAACCTTTTCCTTTCACCACCACTAAGCATAAAGGGCGAGGCTTTTCGATACTGCGCTAGATCTAAGAGATCCAACACCCAATTAATCCTTTCTTGCACTGTCCTTTCATCGAACCCGAAATTCCTTAACGCAAACGCTATCTCCTCCTCTACAGTCTCACTGAATAACTGATGATCTGGATTCTGAAAGACCAGACCCACATTCCGAGATAGCGCAGCCACACTGACCTGCCTAGTATCAACTCCATCAACAATAACTTTTCCTTTCGTCGGCTTTAAGAGTCCATTAATATGCTTTACAAGCGTCGTCTTGCCAGCTCCATTTTGCCCCATAATCGCCACAAACTCTCCGTCAAGTATTTCAAGTGTTATGCCCCTTAACGCTTCAACCCCGTTAGGATACCTGAAATGTAAGTCCTCAATTTCAATCATCTTTTAAGAACCTCCAAAATTGATTGATAGACTTCCTCGGGACTAAGTGGAACCTTACCTAGGTCGAAACCCTTCGCTCTAAGAGACTCGAAAAGTCTAACAATCTTAGGTACGCCAACACCTACAAGTCTCAATTCTTCAGCTGTGAAGACTTTTCTGGGGTCCCCATCCATAACCACTTTACCATTATTCATAACTACTACGCGGTTTACATACTTTGCCGTCATATCAAGCCTATGCTCAACAAGGATAATCGTTATTCCCAAATCCTTGTTCAGTTTATTTATCACCTCAAATATCTGTCTAGCGCCCAGCGGATCTAGGAAACTCGTCGGCTCATCCAAGACTATGATTTCAGGCCGCATCGCCAATACCGAGGCGATTGCTACTCTTTGCTGTTGCCCCCCCGAAAGCTCAAATGGTGGACGATTTTTAAGATCATATACGCCTGTAATCCTCATCGCCCAATCGATCCTTTCACGAATTTCATCCCTCGGGTAACCGAGGTTCTCGAGACCAAATGCAACATCTTTTTCAACCGTTAGGGCGAATAGTTGATTTTCAGGGTTCTGAAACACCATACCAACATGCCGGGCTAGTTCACATACTGGATGATCCTTGACCCGAAGACCTGCAACCACTATTTCCCCTTCAAGTCTCCCTCGGTAGAAATGGGGTATCAAACCGTTGAGACATCGACAGAATGTAGTTTTTCCGCATCCACTAGGGCCCGTTAAGAGTACAAACTCTCCTCTCTCAATCTTCAGATTTATATCTTCAAATGCTGGCCTACTCCCCGTGGGATACGTGTAAGTCAGTTCTTTAGTCTCTATTAGAGCCAAAACTCTTTAGCCACCTTTTTTGGCCTTACCTTAACTTTTTTGGAAGATACTTGGCCAGAAATACTTAAACAAATCGTTTAGATAATACAAACCTCCGCAACCCGTATAATGAGAAAGTTTGAAGAACTATTGCAATTTAAAAGAAACTCTAATCAATACGATCATCATATTAATCCTGGGCGGAGCTTGCCTTGAGAATTTCATGGAGAGATGGAATCCATCTACAGTATAAAAATGTCGAAATGCTGCTTGACCCAATTATAAACATATGCAACCGAGCTCCAGTCTTTATTTCCCACGGTCACCATGACCATTCATTTGCCTTCAGGCTGAAAAATGCTTTAAAGTTCTCATCTATAGAAACGATGCATCTGGTCTCTGCTTTTGGGGCTAAAATTGAAAACTGGCAGCGGCTAACCCTTCACAAAAAAGTTATGATCGACGACATTGAAGTGATCCCAAGAAACTCTGGCCATGTTTTAGGGTCATATGAGTTCGAGATATGCTCGCCTGATGGAAGCATACTCTTCACTGGCGACTTTAACACTGAGTACACAAAAACTATGAGGCCAGCTGAACCCGTCCACTGCGATGTATTAATTCTTGAGGCAACCTTCGGTTCGCCGAGCTTTACTTTCCCTCCGAAAGAGAAAGTGGCAAATGAGATGGTTACTTGGGCTAAAAATATGATTAGAGAGGGAAAATGCCCGACCTTTCAAACGGATCCGCTTGGAAACGCTCAGGAAGTGACACGAATCTTCAATGAGGCCGGTATCCCGGTTGTAACACATTGGAAAGTAACACGTGTAAGCGATATTTATAGATCCTATGGTTATAAGTTGGAGTATGTAGACGAAAAGTCAGAGGATGCTAAAGAGATTATTGAGACCAAAAACTTTGTGTTTATAACCCCTAAAAATTATAATGTCAGAAATCGACGGGAATATGTCCCAGCGCTTGTTTCAGGCTGGGCTGTGTTTGCTAGGCGCGAAGCATTCCCCCTAAGCGATCACGCAGACTTCCCGAATCTTATAAAATTTGTCGAAGAATGCAAACCTAAAGTTTTGCTTACTTGCCATGGCGAGAAGTATGATGAATGCTTCGCTCGTTACGTAGAAAGTAAACTCAAGATAAGGGCTTATCCAATCCATTTAATTCCCACCTATATTACCCGTGAAGGATAGCGGCCTCTAATGATCTGAAGTAGACCGTTAATATCTGCAGCCATTTGAAACCGATAGGTTTAAGTTCTATGGACACCGTCTAAATAAAAAATATTGTAAACTATGGAGCGAATCTAAGGAAATGAGTAACATAGAGAAAATCATCTTTTCAAGCCAGCCTGAAGACCTTGAGTTTCCACCCCCCAGCTTAGATCATAGCCACCATGTCGTCTACCTCACATTGAAAGGTCACACCAGGCTAGCTGCAGACCATCTACTCCATCAGGAGATGCGTGGAAGACTAGTAGAAACTTTGCAAAACGTGGTCCGCCAATTGAATTTTGTCTTTAACGTTAGTTTGCTAAACGGCTTCAATGAGAGGGAGATCTTGATCTGCGGAAGGGCTTATGATACGCTTCTGAATATGGCTCTAAACTTTTACGGTTTTGAAAGAAAAATCGTTGGTTTCTCGGAGAAGGAGGTGGATGAAGCCTTAGAAATCATAGTTAGGACATTAGAAGATTGGGAAAGGCTTGAGAGAGAGGAACTCTTTAATGGCAAAGAAGCATTGATTGCAAGGACTGTTGTTAAAGAAAACCTTAATGAAATGGAGAGGGTGATGCAGAAGGTCTATAGACCTCCTGGTGCAATGGTTGCTTACATTGCTAAGGAGATTGAGAAAAAAATAGATGAAAAAAATATTCTGAAATCCTTTCTAGAAGCGGCAAAGGAGAGTATTAGGAGCAATATCTATTACAAGGCTTCAGAGTTAGGTATCTGCAAGTTTGGGAACGATTATGCTTTAGGGCTCAGATGGCTCAGGCACTTGGGATTCGTGCAAGTATCAACGAATCCGTCTTTGGCGGCAATCGCCTATGATGATGATCCAAGCCAATGGGAGGGATACAAGGGTGAAAACTTGTGCGTAGACTTCAAAACGATACTTAGGCTTCATCCTGAATTGATGAAAAATCCTGGCGAAAGAGGAGATGAACTCGCAGCATATGCAACTGAAGTGAGTATATGGAGGAACTTGACAGTTTTTAGACCTATTGCGATCGCTTCTGGCATGCTTCACGGCATGATCAGCTTACAATTAAACCCTCTCGTAGCAGATAGCTATGAGAAAAGTATGCAATACGCCCTCAAGTTCTACTCGGATGCCGAGGAATTTCTGAAGAAGTATGACGCTTACCTTTTATGGGGATACTCGAATTATCTTGAGAGAGGAAGACCTAACATTGTATTCAAGGTTGCCGGGAGCTCACCTGCTGCGATAGAAATAACTAGAAAACTTGAAAGTCTGGGAATAGGAACAAATAATACAGTGACATTCACAGTGTCACAGGAAGTAGAACTCATATTGGCTAAAATAGACGGCAGAGCGGAAGCCATCAGAAAGGGGATCCCGCTCACAACCGTTTACGAAACTAATATGGGTGGAAGACTCGACGACCACATCCGCGAAGTACAAGCTGAAAAAATCATTCTTGAAGGGCTAAAGAAATCAAAAGACCGAGAAGAATCCCTGCGAAAACTTGCAGAGGCGCTGAATGCATGGAACGAGATAAAAGACCTACCAACAATTGAGGAAAAAGTTGTTGCACTTAGCAGCCGAAAATACCTAAACCCAATAAACAAAGAACCTTTGATCAAGTTCCTAGCCGAGAACGGCATTTTCTCCACTAAAATAGAGGAAGTTAAGAGAGAGTTAGATATGCTTGAGAATGACATTGAATATTGCGGCATCCTAGTAACCAAGAGGGTGTATGAAATATTCTTTTCCTCTACCAATAGACCCAAGTGGATCAAATATATACAGGCCCGTTACGGACTAACGAAAGAGCAAGCTGAAATGGTGATTGGAAGAATTGATGTCTTACCAGCTTCAAAGAGACACCCAAAGGAAACCCTACTTACCTTCGCAGATAAAAACATGACTCACACAGAATTTCCAAATCATCAGATGAATGTATTGAATGTCAGCCTTAGTCCAGATTTCAATATTGAAAAGTTTCGTGAATCCGTTAATATGGATGTTGATCCCAAAATTTTGGAAAGATTAACCAGTAAGTGGGGTGATATAAGAGATGAGTTCATTCGAGCTTATGAGTTAACGCCATCCCAACTATCAATACTTGAGACGGTCGGAATACTGAATCCTAAGAGATATGGCGAGAGAGGTGTTCCCCCTGAAGAATGGTCTATTTTCGGTTCAACAGTAAAGACAATGAAGGAATTCTCCTCAAGCTACGAGTTATTTAAGAAAAGGTGCATCGAGTTCGCAAAGAAGTTTTCCTCAGAGATTGGAATAAGATAAACTCTCTATAACTGACCAGTATCACAAAGGTGGAAAAATTGCAATCTCATATTTATAAGGCAAAGAAGATGCGAAAAGGATATACAAATATTGTTGGTCCTCAAAACTCTGAACTGAGATACATAGAGTTTGGCATATTGTTTCTGCCTGAGGTAGGTGACAAGTTCGAGGGTAGAACAGAAAGTAACGAGGTAGTCCTCACAATCTTTACTGGGAAATGTTCAATTCAAGCATGGAGGAATTCCTTTAACATTGACTTTCGAAGCATAGGCGAAAGAAGCGATGTTTTCTCTGGAAGAGCAACGGCTGTTTACCTTCCACCCAAAACAGAATATAGTGTAGTAGCTGAAACACCGAGATTAGAGATTGGAGTTTCCGGGGCCAGGAGTAGTATAGAAGGTGTACCCACATTAGTTAAGCCGGTGGATGTTATAGAAAGGACTGTCGGAGCATTGAATTGGACAAGAAAAGTATACACGATAATAGGAGAGAATGTGAAGGCTGAGAGAATTCTCGTTGGGGAGACTATTAATCCTCCGGGAAACTGGTCCAGTTGCCCACCGCACAAGCATGACAGAAAAACTTTTGAAGAAGCCCCGCTGGAAGAGGTCTACTTCTATAAGATCAAACCTGAACAGGGATTTGGTCTACAAAGAATCTATAGCTCACCTGAAGATGATGAACCTTTCGATGTGGTTTATGTTGTGGAGAACAATGATACAATAGTTATCCCGCGAGGATACCATCCGGTTGCGGCTGCACCTGGCTACCGCTTATATTATCTTTGGACGCTTGCTGGGGATGAGAGAAGATACGGTGCCTGGACCGATGACCCCAAGCATAGCTGGCTTAGAAAGCATGAGCTAATGTTGCGTGAATTCTTAACATAAGGTTTAATAGTAGAATTTGGCGTTATCACTGTTCACTCAGTCTTTCTCTTATAATTTTCGCCGCCTCTTTCACCACATTTTCAAAGTTCCCGACACAATTAACCCCTGCAGCTGTAGAATGCCCCCCTCCCATACCATTTAAACATTCGCCGAGTGGTTTAGCCAAGTCTCTGCCAAGGTGGAATCCTGTTTCTTTATAAAATTGTTGATCAGATCGAATGCTAATCTGCAAAGTTCCCTTCTTTTGACCAGCAACTATCGCCACATGCGCGCCCATATCCACAAGAGCCCTAGAGGCTGAAGCTTGATAAGAACGAACATGAGAGAAGACTATAAGCCATTTTCCAAGTCGCATCAATTCAAGTCTTTTACAAGCTTTCAAACGTGCAATACGTTCAGATATGTCCATTTTAACAGAGAGTCTTGAAAGGACTTCTCGTGCATCGACGCCAACGTCAACAAGGTCAGCTATTATCTTAAAAGTACTTGAATTTGCCAGAGTGAAATGCTTAGTGTCAAACGCTATTCCTAGAATGAGCGCTTCCGCCTCGGTTTTCGAGGGCTTAATACCCAGGCTTTTGAAGAATGTGTATATTATTTCGCATGTTGATGATGATTTTTCATCCGATACTATTAGGGCTGCAATTTTCTCAGTCTCATGGTGAATTGCATGATGATCAATGACGATAAGAGGAGATTTTGATTCTTTAATTTTTTCTTTCCATCCTCCCAGCTGCTGAATCGTATTCGTATCCACCATTATAATAAGGTCCACGAGCTCGAGATCGAATTCTTCAGCCTCTAGTTCAACATAATTGATAGGTATGAAGTTGCATACCTCTTTTGACAGTTTGCTTACGCCTTCTGGACAGACAATCTGGATATTAGCCCCTTCAATCAGCCGCCTCAACAACTGTGAAAACACGTACGCTGAACATATGGCATCTGGATCGGCATTCTGATGGCAGAGAATTATAATTGACTCAACTTTGGATTTACCAATCAGGGACTTGATGTCTTGAATTGACATCCCATCTTCCTCAAGTATTTCTCCACGGCTGCGAATGCGGCTCCCGTGGATTCGTTGACCAATCTTTTAACATCTATCCCTTTACAAAGCGGCGAGAGTGTTAACTCCACCTCCACTTCAATGTTTAAGTCTTCTACTTTATCGATGTCAACCGAAACAGTTAGGTCGGAAATGTTATTCGCGGGTATTTTGGATAGAATGGCTCTTCGAGCGGCTTCCTCCGCTACCTCGGATATTTTCTCTAAATCCTCTTGAGTTAGCTCCGATACATTTGAATCGGCCAAGCACTTTCACCGATTCACGCGGGAGATAGTGGGCGCAGGTCTTTCTGTAGTTTTTCTGAGAGCTCTTTTATTTGGCTTCTTAGCCGCTCCTCCTGTTTTCCTAGAACGGATATTCTCATATTGGCTAACTCTTTTCTTTCGTTAAGATCTGTAATGACCTTTGCTTTCTCAGTCCTTATAAGTAATGAGCCGGCAGATTTATACACGATACCATCATCTGATATTTTTTCAAGTTCGGACAGAGCCTGATCAATCTCCAGAAGCTCAATCTCAAGTTGTTGTTTTTGAGTCAAAATATTCTGGAGCGTCTGCTGTAGTTGCTGAAGTCTGAGTAGTCTCTCTTGAACGGCAGGCGGCAATTTGACTTCTTCACTCATATCTCCAACATCCTTTAATCTATTGCTTCAATAGAGAATTCTGTCAAACGTTGATGTTATATATTATGCTTTTGGATGAACATTTACTTTACTAAGAACTAAGGCAACGAATCTCGAATCGGAATACATATCTTCACCAGACCCCACCAAATTCGAGTATAAAATGGATGGACGCTCGATGAGACAGCTAATACACAACGGAGTCCTGGTTCCAAGGTACATTCCCAGAAATCTATCAATTAAGATACAGGGCAAAATAATTACTCTCAATCCGCAGCAAGAGGAAATGGCCGTTGCATGGGCAAAGAAACTTGGCACAAAATACGCTAAAGACCGCACGTTCGTTAAGAATTTCTTCAAAGACTTCTGTAGAGCTCTGGGAGTAACGGCAAGGCTAAAACCTGAGGCTTTTGATTTTTCGCCAATTCTTGAATTTATTGAGAATGAGAGGAATCTTAAAGCAAACCTTTCGAAAGAGGAAAGAAAAAGATTGACTGAAGAGGCGAAAATTATTGCTGAAGCAAACAAGGAGAGGTATGGATACGCGATCGTTGACGGTGTGAAAATTGAGATAGGCAACTATAGAGTTGAGCCCTCTAGTATTTTTCTAGGTCGTGGAAAACATCCTCTGCGCGGAAGATGGAAGGAGGGACCCAAAGAAGAAGATATTGAGTTGAATTTATCTCCAGACGCCCCAGTACCACCTGGAAATTGGAAAAGAATCATTTGGCAGCCTAATGCTTTGTGGATAGCAAGATGGCGAGATAAACTTTCTGGAAAGATGAAGTATGTTTGGATTTCGGAGAGCACTACACTTAAACAGATGAAGGACATTGAGAAGTTTGAGAAGGCGAGGGAACTTAGGCAAAATCTTCATCTTGTTAAGGAGCACATATGGAAAAATCTTAACTCAAACGACATAAGACGTAGAAAGACCGCCACGGTCTGTTTTCTCATAGATTTTCTAAAGATAAGAGTTGGCGACGAGAAAGATCCGGATGAAGCGGACACTGTCGGCGCATCAACACTTCGACCAGAGCACATAACATTCGGCAGTGGTAATCGAGTCATCATTAACTTTCTTGGCAAAGATTCCGTCCCCCACGTTTTCAACATTGAACTCCCAGACATAATTATCAGAAACCTAAAAGAATTCTGCCAGAACGCTAAGTCATCACTCTTTGAAGGTGTTAATTCAGAGCGTGTGAGCGAATTCCTGGACGAGGTCATACCTGGACTGTCAGCAAAGGTTTTTCGAACGTGCTATGCAACAGCAGCCGTAGAGGATACGCTTTACAGCGCACAAGTTAAGCTGGAAGATCCAGATTACATCAAAAAATATATCGCCACGATGGCAAACTTGGAAGCAGCAAAAGTATGTAATCATAAACGTACACTTCCAAGAGGATGGAGCGCCTCTTTAAAGAAAAAGATGATGGACTTAAAAAATAAAACGGAGATTGCACGAGATAAGCAAAAAAAGATTGAAGAGAAGATCGCAAAGGAAAAAAATAGGTTCTCGGAAACCCTAAAGAAATTTTATGAGAGAATAGAGGCGAGAAAGAATAGAATAAATCTTTTAAAGCAAAGGCTGGATTCATTAAAAGCAAACGTGAGATATAATAAGACGAATTCGAGACGAATTAGACTGGAAAGAAAAGCTATCAATTCTTATAAAGATAAAATTATAAAACTAAGAAAAAAGCATAGAGAGCGAATTCAAAAGCTTAGAGAAAAATTAAAAGAAGAAAAAGAGAAAAGTTCCAGAGTTCTAGAGAAGATGAGACTCCAGATAGACTCCAAGAAGAAAACTGGCACTTATAATCTGGGCACCTCGCTTAGAAGCTATATCGACCCAAGAATCTACTATGAATGGGGTAAAAGGGTTGGTTATGACTGGAAGCTATACTATCCTAAATCATTACAGAAGAAATTTTCGTGGGTTGAGCTAGGTATCCGAACTCAGCCACTAGATGTACCTACGCCGTAAAAACTGTCGATGGGAATTGGCTTACCCAAAAATTCTGGAGGTCCACACTTTTCTAGGTTATATCTACTTAAGGGCTTTGTAAGGTGCCTTTGAGATCGAGGTGAGGTAACATATATTCCCAGCTCTAATGATCTCTTAGCTTCCTCAGCAATCTTCTCAAGTCTCTTTCCGTGAAGCCCGCATTTCTTGCATTCGAAACCTTGACCTCTTCCCATAGACTTCATTCTCTTTCCACATCTTGGGCATAAAGGATTGCAAAGAATAACTTCTGGCGCCAACCGTAGGACATTAATCTTTTCTAAATTTATCGTGAGTGGATTACACGTTGATGCCTTTCGTATTCCGCCGTATACCTCAACGATGTCGCCAACCCTAAGCATCTTTGCTTTCTCTTTAAGATCTCCTGTAGGTTCATAGGCTGCACAATCGATTGTGCCAGTTTGATCTTTAAGTTGGAATATAACGTGACCGCCGGCTATTACGCGCGGTTTACTAGCAACTTCACCTTTTATTATAGCCGGGCAGAAAGGCCTCGCTGAGACAATCGAGCCTATCCTCCTCAAGTGTGCGTCGGTACCTTGATTGGTGCGGAATATGACCCAGCGGTCAATAGGCTCATATGATACAACTAATTCATGACCGCGCCTCACAGCATCTGGGCTTTCACCTCTGATGCCATATAATACAGGATCTGGCCCATGAGGGGTTATGAGAATGCGGCCGGTTTCCTCATCAACGTTATTGAAGGACATTGATCCTAACTCTTTACTCATCAAAAGAACTGATGAAGAGTCAATCATTCTCGGCTTTCCAACATTCTCAGGGGTTCTGTAAGCAATGAACTCATATGTGTAGTCCTTTTTCAACTGTTCACCGATGCTTGCAAGGGCTCCAATAACTCCACGGCCCTCATTAAAACATACGGCCTCAGCCCTATATCGTCTTATTAATTGAAATGCCTCTCTTTTCCTAACTAGTCCTGTAATCGCCATTTCGGCGAAGGTCTCTATCTCGATCGGTACATCCCCCGTAAGGAACACTATTCCAGGGTCTGTTCTAGGATAATGTAGATCTGAGTTCTCCTCCACAGTCTGAATCGCTATCTCCTTTAAATCATCGAGATCCCCTTTGTCGCAAAGGAGTCTTAGGCAGACTGCGCCATTCCCTCTAGTCTTCCATGGAACATTTGGATTTAGTCTGATAAGATTTGGATAATCAAGGAAGGATACGTCTATTCTTCGAAAATTCTCAATCATCAAGGCCGCTACTTTCGTTGTGCACCCTCCTCTAGGCGAGTCAGTGTCGTCCAACCCTATGTGCAGTTTGATCATAGGTTTACATCCTGAATTGTCAGTCTTCTGCTTTATTTCTCCTATTTGTCTTAATCGAAGTAATTATTATTGGGATTTATTATCTCGAAAAAGACGTAAGACTTAAGTGTGTCTTTTCTGACTTTTATCTCTTCACGAAGGTGATGAGGCCCACCTTTAACCGCCTAGACTTAAAGGTCTAGGCTGATGGCTTCTACAAACCTGCAGTATATAATGGTGGGATCATGACCCTCCGATGGTTAATGGAGGATGGCTAATTGATATAAAAAAGGTTATTACATATGTTCTCGAGCGGCAGAATAGCGATGGCGGATACACATTTTGCAGAGGTGCGGAATCAAACGCTCAAGATACATACTATGCTTTAATGATTCTGAAGATGCTGGGAGCCGAACCAAAGATAGGAAGTATACAATCAATTTCTTGCAAAGCCTTCAGCATGAAGATGGAAGCTTTGATTCTATCAGATCCGCCTTTTACGTCGTTTCATCTTTGGCAATTCTAGGAGGTCACCCTATAAGACCGCTCGATAACCTCGTAGAACTTCTTAACATATCAATTGGTAGGATTGAAAATCCAGATATAGACATTGAGGTTATCTCAGAAGTTGAGAATGTCTACCTCGCGGTTGACTTATGTAGAATGCTAGAGGTCTCAATTTTGACCCGAGAAAGATCGTACGCGCCATCTTAATGACTAAGAATGACGACGGAAGCTTCGGCAGCGAAAAACGTTCCATGATTGCCTCAACGCGCTATGCGATCGAGACCCTTAGAAGAATAGGATACAATCAAGTGTCAATGACAGACACCTTGAAGTGGATTAGAGAACGAGAAGTCGCATCCGGGGGATTTGTTATGTTGCCAGGACTCACCCCAATATATCTAGAAGACACTTACTTCGGTGCTAGAGCGCTAACAGCATTGGGTGAAAAACTTATGTATCCAAAAGAGACAGCTGGACTGGTTGCAAAATTTCAAAATCCTAATGGTGGTTTCAGGAGATCAATATTCATCGGAATCTCGGATTTTGAGTCGACATACCAGGCGATATCACTGCTGAAGATGGTCGAAGAATCACCTGGGAGGCCAACAATGATTGAATGAGCTATGTCTTCCAGAATTAGCATTAAAAGTGGTTCTCAGCGGACTATTAAACTCACGGTGGGGCAGATTTAACCGTAGCACAATTGTGAGATTCTTTATTTATGGAAACAACGTTAAAATAGGCATTGGAGAGGGGAACATACACCAATGGGAGATTGACGCACTCAATACATCTCCAATTCGCCGCGAATGGCATAAGATTAAAATGCCCAATATTGTAACCGTTGCTGGAACCAAATTTATCCCAGGAAGCAAAATTTTCGGAATGCCAAGAGAACTAATACCTGTGAGATCGAACGATATAAAAATCTTCATCAGCAACTCCGATAAAATGATCTTTCCAGCCTACCGATGTTTCGACATTGACTTTGGTATGGGACGCGTAATATCAGTAATCAGCCCAAAAACATTGATTAAAGACATTGAAGAAGCTGTCCATCAGACATTGCCGAACAAAAGATATCGAAGGAGAGTAGACAACGTTGAGGTTAATATCGAAACCCTTACCCCTATAATTAATAAAGGATTTGACATAGGCGTTCTTAAGAGGAAAGCGGGTCTCAGTGAATGGAATGAAATAGAAGCTTTACCGGTATTAGGACAACATGATCTACTTGTAATATTGGAAAATCTAGCTAAGAAGCCTTCGGAATCCCTTGTCTAGAATGATTCTCATCTATGTGCCCAATAATGTTTATTATATGGTTTGCAAAAGAATTTTTACAGCCGGATGACGAAAAGGCATTTAATTGATTATAATGAGATGTCAGAGTTAAGCTGACGGCTGTTATTTACTGGAAATAAACACTTTTCCTAGAAGGGAAACTCGGTGGCAGAAATGTTTGTTACTTAGATTTCGTCATAGAGTCTATTACTATCATAGTCAATGTGGACCTGACTTTATTAAGGCGCCTTATGCGCCATGTCACTATATCCTTCAACTTCTCCATTGATTCAGCACTAACCTTTGCAATTACATCATAGACCCCATAGACGCTATAAGCTTCCTCGACGCCCTCCACTTTTTTCAACTCATTCAAAACCTCGCCCTCCGAACCAATCTCCGTATTTATCAGAACAAAAGCTATGGGCATAGCTCTCTCCCCCTTTATCCTTTAACCTCTTTGTAATAATGTTTTTCATGTGCCTTTTTAAAAATTTCCATTCACTACGGTTATAGATCTTCTCAACTATGCCACTGTGGAGAACGTTAGAAGTTGCTACTTTAAAGATTAATTTATTTATATAACGAAACAATTCATAGTGAGAACAAAATGCTAGTGCTTCCGGAAAAATTAAAAATGCGAATCGTTAAGGTTGAAGAGCGCCGTAAGGATTCTTGGGTTGACATGAGCCTCCGCGCGATGAGGGAGGGCGAAGTACGATTCTATTCGGTCGATGACCCATTAACTGGTAAATGGCTCTTCAAGGTTTGCTCGGACTCCAAAGTGAAAAGGGTAACTGTAAAGGCGCTAAAGTGTCCGCCTGGAAGCGGTTTCGCTCAACTTGAGGGGAGCACAATTCTATTTCAACCAAGCCTCTTAGGTAACAATCTTTACGCCGTAGCCTCCTCTACATATATGGATGGGGAAGGCCGCCTTCGGAAAAGAGTCATCGATAAAATCGAAGACATTCCTGAACCAGCAAGACAATGGCTTAAGATTATTCCATATGAGGAGGCAACTGGAAAGAAAGCCGCGGGAAAAGGTCTCGTCATATTATGTGACGAAAAAGATGAGAAAAGCATGATCATAACGTTCATACTTCTACGTTCATGGACGCTCACGGAGGTTCCGCCGGATGTCGAGTTTAAGAAACTCGACCTACTTGAGATTATAAAGAAACTTGAAAAGGCGCATGTGAATGAGGTATATCAAGCAAGCGGAGAACAATATGGATTGACAGAAGATGAAACTGAAACCTTATTAAGGCTTCTAGAGAAGGATGGTAGGATACGTAGATTTAACGGATATGTAAAGGTGAATCTCTAATACTAGATCGGATGGCTTGCCGAATGGTAAAGGTAAATATAATAACTTCAAAAGAGATGCAAGCGCTGGAGATTAATGCAGAATATTATGGGATTCCAAGAATTCTTCTGATGGAGAATGCGGGGAGAAATGTCGCCCTAGAAGTTGCCTCCAGATTTAAGCCAAGCGATGCAAGGGTAGCCATTTTTTGCGGTTTAGGAGGAAACGGTGGAGATGGCTCTGTTGCCGCCAGGCATCTCGCATGCATGGGATTTAGGACCACGGTGGTGTTAGCCGGACGTTTTCACGACATATCCTGCGAAGAAGCAAAGATCAATTGGCAAGCACTTAAGCCGTTAAAGAGATCCATAACAATTCACGAAGTAGATGATTCATCTCTCATTCCCAACATTGAGGCAGAGGTGGTTATTGACGCTTTACTAGGAACGGGACTCAAGGGTCCGCCGCGACCGCCCATATCCAACATTATACAAATAATCAACAAAATGGATGCATTCAAGGTAGCAGTGGATATACCCAGTGGAGTCGACTCGGAAACTGGGGAGGTCAAGGGCGAAGCAGTAAAAGCAGATTTAACTGTCACCTTTCATAAACTCAAACCGGGAATATTAAGGGCCAAGGAATACACTGGAGACTGCGTAGTTAGGGATATTGGCGTCCCAGAAGAACTTGAAATGTATGCAGGTCCAGGCGATGTCTTTGCAATATCAAAGCCACGTAAACCTGAAGCCCGTAAAGGCGATCATGGAAGGCTTCTAATCATCGGCGGAAGCGAGACATATTCAGGCGCGCCTACACTTGCAGCTTTGGCAGCGCTTAGAACCGGGGTTGACTTAGTGTTTATAGCCGCACCCAGTAAGACTGCATATGCAATCTCGTCAATCTCCCCGGATTTAATCACCATCAAATTGGAAGGCGAGCATCTTAATACAGGGAATATCTCGGTCTTGAGACATCACTTAAACAAGGTAAGTGCAGTGATAATAGGCCCAGGTTTGGGACTACATAAGGAGACTGTGGAAACTGTTAAAGAAATTTTGACCATCGGGGAGGAGAAAAAGATCCCGATTTTACTGGATGCAGATGGATTGAAGGCCTTCGCAGAATTCAAGCATGCACTTAAAACTCCAACAGTATTGACTCCACACACGGGTGAATATGAGATATTAACTGGAAGAAAGATTTTCGGAGACTTGGATGAAAGGGCTAAAGCGGTCCAACAGACGGCTCAAGACCTAGATGCGGTAGTCCTGTTGAAGTCACATGTTGATATAATTTCCGACGGATACAAAACCAAATTCAATTTCACCGGAAATCCGGGAATGACTGTAGGAGGAACAGGCGATGTTCTATCCGGCATAGTTGGAGCCTTCCTTGCGCGAGGGATCCACCCATTCGAGGCGGCAGTTGCCAGTGCTTACATAAATGGCGCAGCTGGTGACTTAGTAGAGGAGGAAAAGGGGCATCACATGACCGCCACGGATTTAATCGAGTACATCCCAAAAGTTATCGACGATCCTATGTGCCATCTGGAGCTGAGAAAAAGAAAAACAAATCCAAGTTAATGACACCCAAACTACAGATCCTGAATGGAGCTGGGATTGAAATGGAATTTGATCTTGTACTTCCAATTACCGTTTTCCTGATACTTATTTCATGCATGCTTGTACATAAGAAACTTCAGAGGAGTGTCTATTCCCTTTTCACCGAAAGAAAATTGGGAATATATGAGGTAATAATTCTAGTAATTTCTTTGGGGGTTATAACATCCGTCATAGCTTACGCGCCTAGTAACACAGTACAAATAACATTTCTTGCTGTCTACTCTTACGTCATGTTTTCACTCGCGTACATCACGTCAAGAAGATGGTATCTAGCCCTGCTATTTCCCACTACATTCTTACTTCTCTATTTGTGCTGCTGGAACTTCCTTATAGCAGACTTCTTCGCAGCGTTCATGGTCATCCTGGTAACTGCTTATATGGGATCACTTTTCTCTTGGAAAACAATCTTAATTTTCGCTACACTCTTAACGGTAATGGACATTATTCAAGTATTCGTAACAGGATTAATGGGGGAGGCCGCGACAAAAATGGTTCTTGTTCTACACTTGCCTGTAGCAGTAGTGCTGCCTACGTTTCCTCGCATGGGCTACATGATGCTTGGTCTAGGGGATATTTTCTTAGCTGGACTATTATCTATTCAAACCTTAAAAGACGGTTGGTTCAAGGGAGCACTAACTGCTGCAGGGATATCTTTTGCAATATTTGTTTTCCAGATATTTGTCTTCAACGTTGAATTTTCGGGCGCTTTTCCGGCAACGATAATCGTGGTTGCAGGATGGATGCTTGGGCTAATGCTTTCACGTACCTTACAGCTCATTCAAAGCAAAATTCATTAGAATTGTATGTAGTGGATATCCGATCAAATTTTGAAAGCCTTTACTTTATTCGATGATCCTCAATGTACTCTTTGATCCTTTTCAGACCTTCTTTGATATTCTCTTCAGAAGTGGCATATGAGAATCTTATATGTTCACCTTCTCCTTCATTCCGATGTCCAAAGTGAATGTCTGAAAGAACTGCAACTCCTGCCTCATAGAGGAGTCTCCTGCGGAGATCCTCTGAGTCTTTCGCTCCAACGATTTTACATGCTTCAGTAACGTTTGGCCATACGTAGAATGCGCCGCCAGGCTTCAGGCATTTTATACCATCTATTGAGTTAAGCCCTCCAACTATAAGGTCCCGTCTCTTCTTGAAACTCATCATCATCTTTCTAGAGTCATCTTGAGGCCCAGTCAATGCTGCTAAAGCAGCATACTGATTGGGATGAGCTGCACATGAATCTGTATTTGTGACCCAACGTGCAAGATGGTCTGCAAGTTTCGGATTAGACGCAAAACCTATCCTCCATCCGGTCATGGCATAAGTCTTCGAAGCCCCGTCCACTATTACCGTCCTTTCCATCATCTCCGGAATTGAGGCGATACTGTAAAATTCGCCGTCGTAAACCATTCTGGAATAGACTTCATCAGAGAAGACCCATAACTTGTCATGATTCAGAACTATCTCAGCAATCTTTTCTAGCGTTTTTTTGTCTAGCACGCTGCCAGTTGGATTGTGAGGAGAATTCAGGATTAAGAGCCTACTGTTCTCATTTATATGGCTCTCTAGATAATCGAGGTCAAAAGCGTAGCCTTTTCTCTCTAATAATGGAAGAGGAACAGGAATAGCTCCATGAGCACGAATCTGCGACTCGTATATTGGAAAACCAGGATTTGGATAGAGTACTTCATGTCCCTTACCATAATCTGTGACGGATAGAATAACGTACCCTATAAAAGGTTTGGCGCCATTTGCTATAACCACCCACTCAGGCTTTACATCAATGTTCCTCGTTTCTGAGAAAAATTCTGCCACAGCTTCTCTCAACTCCGGTATCCCTGCCGACGGAGTATAACCAGTTTTCCCCTCTCTTATAGCCTTAATAGCTCCTTCTTTGATGTATTCGGGCGTGTCAAAGTCCGGTTGTCCGATGCAGAAGTTAACAATGTCATATCCCTTACTAAGTAGGTCATTCACCTCTTTCAAAACTACAAATGCATTCTCTGTGCCGAGGTTACGTGTTCTCTCCGAAATCTCGAGCATAAGCGTCTTCACCTACTCCACAGAATGGTAAGACCTATCTTTGTTTTTTGACCACATCTAATCTAAAAACGTAACTCAAAAATCTTTCGATTAACGTAAGATTAAGCCTATCGTTATCTTAAATGTGAGAAACTATTTTCGGTTCCAAATAAGCAAAGATCGAGTAGAAATTCATTAAAGTGACAGGGGATCCTTTAAATGCTATCATCTGAACAAATGTGGGTGAGGGAATATGAAAAGAAAACCTAAAGCACTTGCACTCTTATCGGGCGGGCTGGATAGTCTTTTGGCAGCAAAGCTGATAATGATCGAGTCTGTGAAAGTTGAAGGCGTCCACTTCATAAATCCATTTTCAGCCGATCCCGATTCATTTTTAGATGAATTTTCTGATGAGACTGGAATAAGGATCCATAAGATACCGTTGGGGAGGGATTTTCTAAATTTGATCATTAATCCACGGCATGGATACGGCAGTCATATGAACCCATGCATCGATTGCAGAATTTTCGCACTTAAGAAGGCTAAGAAATTAATGGAGAAGATTGGTGCGGATTTCATCGTCACCGGGGAGGTTCTGGACGAGAGACCATTCTCTCAGAGAATGGAAGCACTTCTAATGATAGAGAAAGAGGCTGGATTAGAGGGAAAAATTTTGAGACCTCTCTCAGCAAAGCTTCTTCCCATAACAGAGCCAGAAAAGATTGGCTTTGTAAATCGCGAAAGGCTACTGGCTATTAGGGGGAGGAGAAGAGTTGTCCAGATTGAATTGGCAAGAAGGCTTGGAATCAAGAGATACGCCAGCCCTTCAGGCGGCTGTCTACTCACAGATCCGAGATTTTCTGAAAGGTTAAGGGACTACTTGAAATACCGAAGAAGATTGCGTCTAATTGATGTTGAGCTTCTGAAGATTGGACGGCACCTTAGGTTGGGAAAAACAAAGATTATTGTAGGAAGAAACAGAGAGGAAAACCATAGGCTTCTATCAATCGCAAAGAACGAAGGCCTTCTACACATGGAGGTAATAGGCTATCCTGGTCCTATAACGGTAGTAGTTGGAAGATGCAACAAAATGATTATCCAGAAGGCCATCGGAATAACTATTCGTTATTCTGACGCTCCTTCCCATGAGCAAGTGGACGTAAAGATCACTAAGAAGGATAAAGTAGAAATAATGAGGGGACAAGCCTTGGATGATCAAGAGATCAGAAAATATATCATATGACTGAAAACATCTCATTCTATGCAAGACGAAATTAACCTTTTTTCAGTAAGGATTATTAATCCGAAGAGATGTAACAAGTAGTCAACTCCTCATCCAACTTTAAAGGAGACTAGTTATGAAGAGAGTTGGGATTGACGATATCGCGGCTTATGTTCCTAAAATTTACCTTGACACAGAGGAGATGGCAAAAGCTCGAGGCATAGATCCAAACAAGATAACGAAGGGTTTGGGAATAGAAAAACTGGCAATTCCTGATGCTCATGAGGATGCTGCTACCATGGCGGCAATGGCTACGCTAGATCTTATGGTAAAGAATGATCTCAAACCAAGGGATATAGACTTTATCCATGTGGCGACCGAGTCCGGACCTGATGCTGCCAAACCCATTTCATGCTACGTTCAAGGGATGCTTGAACAAATCTATGGAAAAGGAAGCTTTGATCATATTGGCGCGCCTGAAACAAAATTCGCATGCGTCGGAGCAACCTACGCGATTATTGATCGTCTCGCATATATTGCGTCTGGATGGAACAGAGCAAAATATTCCATCGTAGTCGCTACAGATATCGCAAAATATGAGTTGAACTCCTCAGGGGAGCCGACGCAGGGAGCGGCTGCAGTGGCATTACTCCTTAAAGATGATCCTCGTCTGCTTGTATATGAACCGAAATTCACGGGGTTTGGGACAGTTGATGACAAAGACTTCTTTAGGCCAGTCGAAAGAACTACAGCAGTGGTTAATGGTCAGTATTCCATTGGTTGCTATCTGAGGGATATGAGAATAGCGGCTGACGCATATAAAAGGAATATGGTAAGGTATGGAGTCCTTAGGTCCATGAATGACCCAGTAATCGAGAAAATCGATCTTATATCATTTCATTCGCCTTTTCCAAAAATGGTTCAATATGCTTTCGCGACTTTCTTAATACATGATTTACGCAACGCCCCTGTATGGAGGGATATAATTAGCAGAATAGGTTCAGAGCCCAGCCGAGAAGGCATGACCGATGTGGAATATTATATATCAGACGCGCATAAGGAGTTTAGAAAGCGGTTCTCAGCTACAGAAGAATTCACAAAAGCATATGAAGAGAAGGTTGCGAATTCCTTGGTTGCGCTAAGCCAAATAGGAAACTCTTACACCGCATCGGTTTGGCTTGGCGTTGCAAGTCACTTCGAATTGAGTAAAAGCGATCTTGAGGGTAAAAGACTTGGTATAGGTTCGTATGGAAGTGGAAGCAGCGCCATTGTTTGCAGCTTCATCGTCCAATCAGAGTACAAAGATGTGACGAAAAAAATTGGACTTATGGAACAATTAGACAAAAGACAAAAGATAACAATGGAAGTGTATGAAGACCTTCATGAGGGAAGGCTAGGATATGGTGATAGTGTTATCCCTCCTAGAGAAGAGTTTGCATTAGTTGATCTTGGACGAAGCGAGACTGACTACGGCTATAGGTACTATAAGTTTATCAAATAGGCAGACCATATTCTCTCTATTATCATGGCCGAAAGAAACCGTCTCGTTATAATTATCCATTAGGTAGGTAATAGTGTTTAAGTGGTACAGATGCTTCGTGAAGATGCAATCGAGCTGATTAATTCGAAAGTCAAGAACCGGAACGTCCTTCGCCACATGCTTGCAGTTGGAGCCATTATGAAGAATCTGGCAAAATATCTTAACGAAGATGAATATAAATGGGAGTTGACAGGCCTGTTACATGATATAGATTACGAAGAAACATGTGACAATTTCATCATGCATGGAATTGTTGCATGCGAAATGCTGAAGGGCAAGGTCAAAGATGAGATTCTAAGAGCTATAAGAGCGCATAATGAAGCTACTGGCACCATGCCAGAGAGCCTGATGGAAAAGGGCTTGATCGCCGCAGACGCTGTATCCGGGCTACTAATAGCATGCGCGCTCGTAATGCCATCCAAAAATATTCAAGACGTAGATATCAAAACTGTCAAAAAGAAATTCAAGGATAAGGATTTCGCCAGGGGAGCAGACCGTAAAAGAATATCTAAATGTGAGGAACTAGGAATACCGCTAGAGAAGTTTCTTGAAATATCACTTGAAGGATTAAAATCTGCTGAAATGACAAGTCTTTAAAGAAAATACTTAAAGAATTTCAATTTCTCAATATGGTTTAATACCTATGAATGCTTTGTCGAAATCACCCTCATTGACTCATTTTTGAGTAACAACTCTTAAATAGTAAGAATTTAGTCTTTACAACCATAAAGGGCGAAAAGCATGAAGACGAAAACTATAGCCTTTGTCGGTTTAATGGGTGCGCTTGCAAATATTCTATTCATCATATCCTACCATGTTGGACCAATCGTTCCAGGCGTTTCACTTGACCTCTCACACATATCCATATTTGTTGCAAGTATATATGGCGGTCCACTCACGGGTTTATTAACTGGAGTAATAGGAGGAATATTGCCAGGAGTATATTATGGCCCTCTTGGGTCAGGCGGCTGGCTAGGTCTAATCGGATTACCCGTTGGGAAGGCATTATCAGGTTTGACAGCAGGAATATTAAGCAGATCTTTATGGAAACAAAAAAGCGGAAAATCTTTGGTCATTATTCCAATGGTTTTAGCCTCATATGTTCCAGAATGCATCTTTACAATCGTCTATTTTGTTTCGCTACTACCTTTCTTCATCGGAAGGGGCGGGACCGGGTTGCTTGCATTTGTCCTCCCAAAAGCATGGGCAGAAATAATTTTCATAAGTGTCTTTATGGCCGCACTTGCCGGTAACACCGGATTCAATAGTTTCGTAAATTCATTCTTCCTTGACCAAAAATCTGAATCCGGCAAAGAAGTGGAGCGGACAATGCTTAGAAAAAAACTTCCCGTATCCAGCTAAGCGAGAGATAGACATTGACCCAAGAGTTTCTTGAACTCATTAAAACTCGAAGGAGTGTAAGGAGATATACAGAGAAAGATGTGGATTTGAAGTTTTTAAGTAAAGTATTTGAGGCTGCCAGATGGGCTCCTTCAGCTCATAATTCGCAACCTTGGCGTTTCATCATTATAAACGATAGTATGATTAAGAGAAGACTGGCAGAGAGTATGGCGATGGAATGGGATAAAGCATTAATGAGGGATGGAGTACCCTATGAGATTCGCAGATCTCTCATCAAGGATTCCATAGCACGTTTCACTGCCGCCCCAGTATTAATCATTGCTTGCATAACGATGAGCGGCATGGATCATTATCCAGATGAAGAAAGGAAAAGATGCGAGCACATTATGGCAACGCAGAGCTTAGGCGCCGCAATCCAGAATATTCTTCTATTAGCGCATTCCGAGGGTCTGGGATCTTGCTGGTACTGTGCCCCCTTGTTCTCTCAAGATACTGTTAGAAAAGTTTTAGGGATACCTCCAGACGTTGAACCTCAAGCCGTAATCACTATTGGGTATCCGGCTGAATGGCCAACCCCGCCAACTCGAAAGAAATTGGAAGAATTCGTCTTTATCAACTCATGGGGGAGAGGAATGTGCTCACGGCTTTAGCTGGTGGTGTTGGAGCAGCAAAATTCCTAAGGGGATTAGTAGAAGTCGTTCCGAATGAGGATATCACGATCATTGTTAACACCGGCGATGACATAGAATTTCATGGTCTACACATATCACCGGACATCGATATAATAACTTACACTTTAGCTGGTTTGGTTGATGAGTGTAAGGGGTGGGGAATAAATGGCGACACATTCCATTGCTTAGAAATGCTCAAGACATATGGGCATGAGGGGTGGTTTAAGCTTGGCGATCGAGACCTTGCAACACATATACATCGGACGGATATGCTGCGAAGGGGATTCAAACTCTCTGAAGTAACCGCAGACATAAGTAAGAGACTTGGAATAAGAGTTAAGATAATTCCAATGACAGATGACAGATTTGAAACATGGGTGCTTACCGACGCTGGACTGATGCATTTTCAAGAATTCTTAGTTAAGAGAGGATCCGCCGATAGAGTTCTGGATGTGAAGTTTTTTGGTGAAGAAACCGCTCAGCCAGCGCCAGGAGTTATTGAGGCGATCGAAGAGAGTGAAATTATAATTGTTTGCCCAAGCAACCCAATCGTTAGCATTGGAACGATACTATCGTTAAAGGGTGTAAGAGGCGCATTGAAAAAGAGTGAAGGATGCAAGGTTGCCATCAGCCCAATAGTTGGCGGAAGGCCAATTAAAGGTCCCGCCGATAAGCTGATGTCCGGTATAGGGCTGGAGGTTTCGGCATACTCCGTCGCTAAACTCTATGCCGACTTCCTAAATATCTTCGTATTGGATAAGGTTGACGAGAAAGAAAGAACTAGAATTGAAGATCTTGGGGTTAGTGTCGTCGTTACTAACACAATCATGAGGACCCATGAAGATAGAGTGCTGCTTGCCGGGACAGTTCTTAATGAAGCGAAAAAATTTTCGAAAAAGTGATATATGGGGACTATTCTTGGCTCTGGCTATTCGCATCTGGGAAGTCTATGTCTATATTTTGAGCGTAAATTCGTATGAATGTACGTTCCTGCAAGAGATTCTGATGAATACATTTTAAGATCAACAAGGTCCCAATATATGATTAGCGAGGTTGAGGTTGATGGGTGAAGAAGGAGAAGAAAAGTACGTTTTAGTGTTTGATTGCGGATCCACCAATCTGAAGGTTGTAGCCGTAAACGAAAATGGTTGTATCGTCACTTACAGAAGTCTGCCTAATGAGTCTGTGCCGCAGAGCGGCAGCAACCCGGATTGGCTCATATGGGATCTCGATGCCATCTGGCGAAAATTATGCTTATGTGCTAGGGAAGTTTGTAAAGAATTGGGCGGCAAGAATATTGGAGGGGTAATTGTAGCGACGTGGGGTGCGGACGGAGCTCCTGTTAATCGTGATGGATCACTGACTTATCCGCCGATATCTTGGCAATGCAATCGAACTAACTATCTGGTTCGAAAACTTGAAGAGAGAATTTCACCATGGGAGGTTTTTCAGATAACAGGTTACCAGCCCATCTCATTTAACACCCTATATAAAATGATTTGGCTAAGGGAAAATGCCCCGGAGGCTTTGGACGAAGCTTACTGTTGGCTGATGATGCCTGGTCTAATAACGTCAAGGCTAACAGGAGGGTTTCATATAGACCCTACAAGCGCATCCACTACGATGGCTATGAATCTACAGGTAAGAGACTGGTCAGATCTGATGCTGGATCTTGCAGGATTGGACAGGAGCTTTTTTCCAGAATGGTGTGAGCCTGGAGAAATAGTCGGCTACGTAACAGATAAAGCTGAGAGAGACTGCTCAATCCCTTCAGGCGTGCCGGTATTGGCTGGCGGTCATGATACTCAATTTGCGATATTCGGCTCCGGTGCACGTGAAAAGGAGGCTATACTTTCAAGTGGAACATGGGAGATTCTGGGTATCCGCATGGACCGTTATCATCCTACAAGGGAGGCTTTTGAGGAGGGGCTGGTGATCGAGGCTGACGCGCAGGATGGCTTCTGGAATCCTCAGCTACTTATGATGGGATCTGGTGTACTGGAATGGGCAATTGACAAGATTTTCCAGAATCGGAGCGAACAAAAGTATGAAGCAATCATAGCTGAGGCGTCGAGTTCTCTTCCTGGATCTGAGGGCATCCTCTTCTTACCAAGCTTTGTCAAGGAAAGTGGACCTACAAAGAAGTATGGAGTTATGGGTTCAATACTGGGATTAACGTTAAGGTCTTCCCGTAGTCAAATAATCCGCTCAATATTCGAGGGTTTATCGTATCAATTGAGATACGCGTTAGATATACTCCGTGCAACCATGGGCTTGGAAATTGTTGGAATCCGAGTTGTAGGAGGCGGGTCAAAGAATCCTCTGTGGAACCAGATTAGAGCAGACGTTACTGGTTTGCCGATAATCGTCCCAGAGGAGAAGGAATATACCGCTTTGGGCGCTGCAATGCTTGCTTTTCTTGGATTGGAGTGGCACAGTTCAACAGAGCAGTTGCGGGAGACAGTTTCTTCCAAGGAGAAGGTATTTGAACCAGGCGAGAACAGAGACATTTACGAGAGATACTTCGAACGATATTTGGATGCGATTGAGACTCTGAGATATTTCTATCACCACTAGTCGCGGCTGGTTTAAGAAATACCCGTGCTGTTCATTGGTATCTGTATGAACTGTATGCGATTCTCCAGAATATGCACACTTCGCCTTTTTCGGATCAGGTGACTTGGGAATATGCTTAGAAGTTAGATGTCCGGTCTCAGTCTATGGTAATGCGTGTTTTGTTGGTATAGAAACGCAATTTTAAAAATTGTATCTTCGTCGAATGGCTTTCCAATTATCTGCATGCCCACAGGGAGACCTTTCCTAAAGCCGCAGGGTATCGATGCTGCTGGGTTTCCAGTAAGGTTAGCCGGTACAGTCAAAATATCGCACATGTAAAGTGCTAATGGGTCATCTATCTTTTCTCCAATATTGAATGGTAGGACGGGCATAGTTGGACCGACGAGCACATTACATCTCTTCAAGGCTTTCTCGAAGTCCTTCCTCAGTAGCGTGCGGATTCTAAGCGCCTTAAGATAGTATTGGTTGTAATAGCCAGCTGATAATGCATAGGTGCCGAGTATTATGCGCCTCCGGACTTCTTGTCCAAACCCTAACCTCCTGTTTTCTGAGAATACATTAGACCAGTCGCCTTCATCTATTTCTTTCCGATACCCATACCTCAATCCATCATATCTGGCGAGGTTTGAACTCGCCTCCGACATTGCTATAATATAATAGGATGCTAACGCATATTTCACGCTTGGAATCGAAACCTCTTCTACGGTAGCTCCAAGATCTTCTAGTGTTGAAACAGCATCCATAACACATTCTTTCACGTCATCCTCTACTCCTTCTCCAAAAAACTCTTCGATTATACCGATCTTGTAGTTTCTCTCTTCATCTTCACTGGTTTTGAGATAATCTTTATTGGAAAAGTTTGCAGAGGTGCTGTCTAGTGGGTCATGTCCCGCTATCACTGATAGGATGAGAGCTGAGTCTTGGGCTTCTCTAGTAATAGGTCCGATCTGCTCTAGGCTGTTGGCATAAGAGATAAGTCCGCATCGGCTTACAAGTCCGTACGTGGGTTTAAGCCCAAAAGTGGAGCAGAAGCTTGAGGGACATCTTATCGATCCTCCGGTATCAGAGCCTAGGGCGACTGTAGCCTCCTCAGCTATGACTGCCGCGGCGCTACCCCCTGAGGAGCCTCCAGGCACTTTCTCTAAGTTCCATGGGTTTCGAGTTGCACCAAAATAGCTTGTTTCAGTAGTTGACCCCATTGCAAACTCATCCATGTTAGTCTTCCCTATGATGATCGCGTCCTCGGCCTTCAGCTTCGTTATTACGGTCGCATCGTATGGAGGAATGTAGTTCGCCAACATTCGCGACGCGCAAGTTGTGCGTAGATTCTTTGTGCTTATGTTGTCCTTGACAGCGACTGCTAACCCGGCTAGGCGCCCTACTTTTTCGCCTCTTCTAACTTTTTGATCTACCTCTCTGGCCTTTCTTAATGATTCTTCGGGCGTTAATGTTATGAATGCACGTATCCTGTCTTCTAAATTCCCAATTCTCTCTAATATTGACTCAATGTAGTCTTCAGCGGATAGTTCACATAACCTTATTTTTTCTACAACCTCAATTGCTGACAATTCGTATGGTTTCGCCATCTTTGAACCTCTAATCCGATATCAACTAAACCATTCTCGGAGATTTGAAGAAACGATTCTCTTTTCTGGGGGCATTTCTTAAGGGCTCATCGTTTGTGAGAGTGTTTCCAGGCTCATCTTTGCGATAAACATTCTTAAGATCAATTATATGGTATGTTGGCGGAATACCTCTAGTTTCCGCTTCATCAATAATTCTGAAGTATTCTAAGATTTTGTTGAACTGTTCGGTGAAGATCTCCTTTTCCACCTCGGTAAGGTGTATGCGCGCAAGCCAGGATATATGTTCAACCTCCTCTTTCGTGATGCGATTCTTGCCTTTAAAGGCCATGTTCTCCACTCTCGAATTTATCTAAGGAATATGAAGCGGATTGATTTAATGGTTTTTGCCACAACACCCTAAATGTGAAGATTAATGAATGATACTTATTTGCCGATAGAGCAAGATTAGCGGAGAAGTGTTTATTCGTAAGATTTTTATTATGCCACTGATTTTCAGTCTGACAAAAAACCGGCCGGGAAAGAGAAGCTAATGGAACTCGCTGAAACACTTTTTGTAGCGTTAAGTCTTGCTATGGACTGTTTCTCGGTATCGGTCACTAATGGCTTAGCGACAAAAAGTAATAGGATTTTGAATAGTTTAAAGGTTGGATTCTCCTTCGGGTTTTTTCAGACTTCTATGCCCTTAATCGGCTGGCTAGGAGGGGTCATGCTGGCCGATTTAATTTCTGAATTAGATCATTGGATAGGCTTTCTTCTCCTTTCTATTATAGGTTCTAAGATGATCCTTGAAACTCTTAAGGAGGAGGCAGCTGATTCCCTAATACTGTCGTTCCATGTTTTGCTCGTTTTATCAGTTGCAACAAGCATTGATGCCTTGGTAGTCGGGGTGAGCCTAGCAATTCTAGGGATGCCTATAATGATTGCAGCACCTCTGTTTGGATTAGTGACATTTTTCCTATCTTTCATTGGAATGCAGCTTGGGCATAAGCTTGGCGCAATATTTGGGCGTAGAGTCGGGATTATAGGCGGGCTCATACTCATCGGGGTTGGAATTAAGATACTCTTGGGACATATTGCTTAGAGAAGAGATCAGTAAGAACGTTGGCTCAATTCTTCTATAGCTCTAACAACATCAATCAGTCTATGAACTTCAAAGTCAAATTCAACCTCGCTCAGGTTCTTTTCTCTTTTAGGATTATACCATATGGCTTTCATTCCAGCTTTCCTTGCGCCGACGATATCTTTATGCAGAAGGTCGCCTACATGAACTGCTTCATCTGGTCTAACCTGGAGATTATTAAGGGCTTTGTCAAACATTGCCTTATGGGGTTTGTTGTAGCCAACCTCGTCAGAGAAGACTGTTACATCTAGAAGTGGCAAGATCCCATGATCCTCTAAAACTTTTCTTAGAATGCTTCCCGGAGTCAAGCCGCTGTCACTTATTATTCCCAGCCGGTATTTGTTTCTAAGAATCCTCAATACATCTCCCGCGTCCTTCACCAGTGGTGGAGGATTTTTAGCAGCAACCTCTGTTAAATGTTTTTTCACCGCCCACTTCAGCTCAGGGCTCAGTTCCAGAGATAAGTTTCTGATGAATAGCTCTATCCTGTCTTCTATAGGTACGAAGCGATGATCCTCTGTTTGATCTATCATTCGTATGTATTCTTGGACTTTATTGTAAGCCTCTTTTATTACCTCTTCTGTCCTAGGCTGATTGATACATTTAAGCATCTGCTGCAAGTATCTCGCTCTATCCGGCCAGTAGTCTTTCTCTTCGAGAAGAGTATTCCACAGGTCGAATGTGACCGCTTTTATCAAGACACTTAGCAACCATCCTACCTATCAATCATAAACGTTTTCTTAGTTACTGGAATCTCTCTTATCTCGTGGATCAGCATATCCCTGCGTTCACCGACGCCAAGGACGTATGAGCCTTCAAGCTCGTCAATCGCCCTTTGAAGCTTGACGCTGCTGTTAGCATAAATAGTGAAGAGAGGATCATCTTCACCTACAGCGTCGCCTAGCTTCTTGTGAAGATAGACTCCTGCACCTTTATCTTTAGGTGCACCTGCTAGCCTAGCTAATTCAACCAGAGAAGCATTGTTTATCCAGAGTACGAATCCTTTCTTATCAGATCTAACCGTAAATGTTTTATCTCCAACCTCAATATCTGACGGCATAATCTTCGGATCTCCGCCCTGCGCCTCTATGATCTCTCTAAGTTTTGCCTCAGCCTTTCCCGACTTGATCATCTCTAGAGCAATCTCCTTCCCATTGCTTATGCCGCTCATCCCGATCAGAATGCCTGCAATGTTCACCGCCTTGTCTAATAGGTCGGGCACGTAACTCTCCCCTATTAATAGGGATAAAGCCTCTCTTGCTTCGAGGGCTGGACCTATTGCGCATCCTACAGGTTGCTCTCCATAGGTTACAGCACATTGAACTTTGATTCCTAGGCGCCTTCCAAGTTCAATAAAATCTTTCGCCAGAAGATCCGCATCGCCTATAGTCTTTACTTTTGTCCCTCTTCCCGTTGGAATATCAACGACAAGCATTTTGGCGCCAACCGCCTTCTTCTTACTCATTATCGATGGCAGAAGAAGCGGGTCTATGGAAAGCGGATGTTCAACCCTTATGAATATGTCGTCCGCGGGCGCCATGTCAAGTGCCCCTCCCCAAACGATACATCCATCAGTCCTCTCTACAACTTTCTCCATTTCGCTCTTAGACAATTGGACTGGCATGAGTATCTCCGCCCTGTCTGCCGTCCCTGCCGCCGATGTTATGGCTCGTGAAGAAGATTTTGGTATAGTCAAACCAGCGGCCGCGACGATTGGAACGACTAGCAGCGTCGTCTTGTCTCCAGGCACACCGCCAATAGAATGCTTGTCAACAATCAATTGTTTGTTTATTTTGAGAACGTTTCCCGTCTCCACCATCGCCATTGAAAGGCTCGTTGCTTCATCTAGGTCTAATCCATAGATGTGGAGGGATGTAACAAAAGAAGCAATCTCGATCTCGCTTAGATTCCCCTTGACTACGTCATTAACTATTTCGAGAATCTCTTCATAGGTAAGTTTCCTCCGTGCCAACTTATTCCTTATAAAGTATACAGATGCCGGTGGTGGCGAAACCTGAACTTCAACCTCATCGCCATCGCTTAGATTAAGGGCTTCTTTAACTTCCCTGTAAACTCCCAAAGTCCCCTTCTCGATAAGCATATCAGTAATGTTCACTATCGCTGTTATCTCCCTCGAATCTTTTCTTACCCTAATTCTTTCTAAACTTGTTACGACGAGGTCGTCAGCGTCTTCTCGATTGAGGACAACAACCTTTTTCCCGCCAGCTTCTAATCCAAGAAACTTAGACTTAAGATTCATTCAAATTTCGCCCCATAATTCTTCTCTGCGCTGAAGCCTAAAACCTGCATGATATTTTCAAATGAAAGATAAAAAGCATTCGTAGACTCGCAAACCGCTTGCTAAAGTATAAATGCGATGAGCTGTTGATGCGGAAAAGTAATATACTCTGACGCTACGATTTTAATTTGATGTGGAATGTCTGAGAAAGAGCATATATGGATCTCAAGGGATTATGCAAGATGCAGTGGCTGTAGAAGATGCGAGATTGTCTGCTCGCTAAGCCATGAAGGAAAGATCTGGCCCGAGGCATCAAGGATCAGAGTCTTCATGCTTGTACCTAGCGTTGAAGTTCCGCACCTATGTGCCCAATGTAATGATTATCCATGTGTAGCAGCATGTCCTACAAACGCTCTTTCCGTTAATATGGAGACAGAGGCTGTCATAGTAAATAAAGAGAGATGCGTGGCATGCGGAAAATGTATAGAGGCTTGCCCGGGAAAAGTTCCGTTCATCCACCCCAAAGAGAATTATGCGGTGATCTGCGACCTATGTGGAGGAGATCCGAAGTGCGTTCAGGTTTGCAGGGAGGGGGGATGGGGCGCATTAGATATAATGAGGAAAGATGATAGTCTATCATTCAAGTTGTATGCGAAAAGGCCTGAGGAGATTACACGAAATCTTCTCATTAAGCTTTATGGGGAGAGTTTGGCTGAGAAGATTTTTTAGATTGTACTGACAGAAAACTTTACATAAAAAAGGGGATAGTTCTCATCCAAGTAATGAGAATGTGCTGTCAGCGTTTCTTTTGTTCACTAATTTCTAAGACTTCCTTATTTACTAAATTTGGCGGGACCCTTCCCTCAAGTATTGCTGCCATGTTCTCGGCAGCCATGATCGCCATCTTGGTTCTGGTTTCTATACTGGCACTTGCTATATGCGGCGCTGCTGTTACATTATCAAGCTGCAAAAGAGGATTATTTGGGCTTGTAGGCTCTTCCTCCCAAACATCTAGTCCGGCACCCCATATCCAGCCTTCTTTCAGCGCTTTATATAGCGCTTTCTCGTCAACAACTGGTCCACGTGAAGTGTTGATTAGGCATGCTGTCTTCTTCATTAATTTAAGTGTTTTCTCATTGATGAGATGATAGGTCTGTGGCATTAGCGGAACATGGACCGAAACGAAGTCGGACATTTTCAAGAGTGTTTCTAAGTCTGTGAATTCGGCTCCTATCTCCTTCTCTGCCTGCTCATTTCTAACGACATCATAATAGAGGATCTTCATATTCATACCCTTTGCTCTTCTCGCCATCGCCTGGCCAATCCGCCCCATGCCTATTATGCCAATGGTCTTTCCCCACACATCTTGGCCTGTCATCATCATAAGGTCCCATTGAACCTTCCATTTTCCAGTTCTTACATATCTGTCTGCTTCTGCAACCCTTCTGGCTACCGCCATCAATAATGCGAAGGCGAAGTCCGCAGTGGTCTCGGTTAAAACTCCAGGCGTGTTCGTTACGTATATTCCCTTCTTGGTTGCGGCCTCTACGTCAATGTTATCATATCCGACGGCGATTTGGCTAATGCCGCGGAAGCTGGGTCCCGCAGCGTCAATAACCTCCTTGTCTATACGTTCTGTCAAAAGGCAGATTAGGCCATCTACTTGTTTCACCTTCTCGATTATGAGACTTTTCGGCGGGCGTGTCTCCTCTGTCCAGCATTCCACATCGAATTTAGGTCGAAGTATCTGTAGCGCTGCCTCCGGAATTCTTGTTGTTACATAAATCTTTTTTCTATTCAATTCATTCACCTCAAACGCTGTGGAAAAGTTGTTCATTATCCTTTTTTAGATTTTCGACCAAGCTTCTGCAAACATCCTTTTTGAACCTGCAATTATAGCCTCTGAGGATTCTCCTGATGACGGTTTCACCTCGAAGCTTATTACTGGCCGCTTGGTTACGGCTTTCTTGTCGAAGTACCCTATTTCCTTAAGAATCTTTAGGAATTCGATCAATTCTTTAACCGAGTTTTCTCCACCCTTAATTCCCAATCGTGGATGCTGATCGCCATACTGCGGATGATTCTTATCCTTCAAAATGCAGTTTCCGACATGAACATGCTCTAGGTATTTTGCTGCAGCAGTCAGTGATTGCTTTGGGGTCTCATGAAGTAATGGAAGATGGCTTAGATCAACTGTCAAGCCGATGTTCTCATACTCCTCCCTTACAGACTTGACAACATCCGCTGCTTCGGCGGTCGGACCAACTAGAAGCTTCTTGTCATAATCTCTGTCGAAGTTCTCAAGTGATATCATCAAAATGTAGTCCTTTGCATTTTCTCTTGCATATTCACAGATTTTCTTCAAAGAATCCTGGAGAAGATTTCTGGCTTCACTACGTTTTCTGGCTTCAACGTCAGGTCCGCTTGCTATGGCCATAATCTTTGCGCCAAGCATATAAGCTTCGTCAACTAGACTCTTTACGCCTTCGATTGCCTTCATTCTTGTCTTCTCATCGAAAGAGTTCAGATCGAGTTTCTGCATTAAGATTGGCGGCCCTGCGCAGTAAACTACATCCATATAGGCTGAATCTAAAATACTTGCAACCTTAGTTCGGATCTCTATATCCTTTATCCATGAAACCTCTATCGCTCCAAAAGAATCGTCAGCAACAATCTTGCTGAGAGTTTCAAGGATCGGACCTTCTCCACGTAATGTCTCGGGATAGATCATCGGATGAACTATTCCTAAACTCACTACCTCACTCCAAGACTTTCTCATCAAACCTTCCCTCGCATCATTCAGAGTGAAAATTATTTTCTGTTGGAGAAAATATTAATCTTACCTATCCTAAACATTTCCACTAAATTTACTAAATTAGATAAGGTGAAAACATAGATAGTATTCACGATGGAACATTTTTACCCATTTTCAGGTACTAAATGTAACATAAATTTAAATATATGTTACAAATTGCATTATAATTAGAGACACTATGACCATTTATGCGATTAGAAGGAAGAATACTTCAGCAAAGTCTAAGAGTAGACCGAAGTTAATTAGCGCGTGCGGACTAGATTGTGAGTCATGTCCCTACCATCTACTAGACAACGTTGAAGATTGGTGTCCGGGTTGCTGGGAGATTGAGCAGTGTTCGATAAGAGATTGCGCTGAGAGAAGGAATATTAGCGTATGCTCTGACTGCAACCTATACCCATGCACAAACATTATGCGTGGTTCTCGTTCTATGATCGAACGAGTAGCCCTATAACACTGGTGAAATTAAAGGCTTAGCCTTTTATATAACTAGTCGACATTGAGTTATGAGTGAAATTCATGAGGCAAACGTTAGATGATCTCGACCATAAGATAATACGTCAAATCACAAGCGGCGTCCATTCTTATGATGAACTTGCAAGATCATGTAATGTTGGAAGGAATACCATATATCGGCGGATAGAGAGGCTTGAGAAGCAGGGATTAATAACTAAAAGGATAACAGCTTTTCCGAATTTTGAGAAACTGGGATTGTCGGCTGTGATCTTGGGCATAAACGTGAATACGGAAGACCTCGATAAGATGATCTCTTTCCTTAAGAGGCAGAGTCAGGTGAAGTTTCTCTGGAAGACTTATGGTACTCATGACATTATCGTTGCCATAATTTGTGATAAGGGAGACGTGGGTGAATGCATTTACAATCTCCGAAATGCGCTTGAAAAAATGGGAATAAGGGTGCAGGGCTTAGACGTTTCCACAAGCATATCTTGGGAGAAGATCGACCTTACACCCTATTAAGAAGTATAATCTGCGCGATTTAGTGGCTTACAGTGGGGAAATGGTCCGCGCACTTTTTAGATTGGTCTGTACCACAGTGCCGGCATTTGCTTCTCCTTTGATTTAAGGATCCTCTACTAGACTCGATTCCACTATGCAATATTAGGGGGCTCACATTAGCCTAGCTCACTGGTATGAGTGTTTATGCTTTAACAATTTTGAGGATCGAATCCGGTTTTATTCTTAATTCATTGATCTTCATTTCTTCGGCTGTTAGACCCATGGCAAGTCCTAGTAGTTGTGTATAGTGAAGGATGGTGATGCCGATTTTAACGTTGAAAGTCCTCTCTATGCGAGGTTGATTCAAATCATACATCATGTAGCAGAATGGGCATATTGTTACAAGCGCGTCCGCGCCTACAGCTTTAATGTTCATAAGCTTCTCCTTCGCCATGCTGAGGGGGATCTCCTCGTTAACACCAATTATTGGGTTGCCACAACAGTCAGTCTCTCCCGGATACTTAACGCATTCGGCGCCCGTAGCCTCTATGAGGTCTTTTAGGATGAACATGTTGTCCGGGTTGTCTCTCCCGATGTACTCAGCAGGTCTAAAGGCATGGCATCCTAAATGCTGCGCTACCTTTAATCCTTTAAGAGGCTTTACAATGGCTTCCCTTATCTTATCTAATTTAACGTCCTCTGTAAGGACGTGGATCAAATGTTTGACCTGTGTCGTTCCTTTGAATTCCATCCCCACATGTCGAAGATAATTGTTGATCCTTTCTCGCAGTTCCTTGTCTCTCTTTAGTAGAATGTTTGCCTTGTTAAGCGTACCAAAGCATCCATTGCAGAGGGTCATGATGCTGAGCCCAAGTCTTTCGGCGATGCAAAGGTTCCTAGCCGCCAATGTGAACATAAGTTCATGATTTACTGGGTCTGCTGGGAAGCCGCAGCAGTTAAAATCCGGCATCTCCTCAATTTTAACTTCCAGCCTCTCTAGAACCCTCCTTGCTGAGATCTCATAGCTGGGCAGCCTGTATGGAATAACGCACCCAAGAAAAAGGAGATATTTCTGTACGGTCATTCAATCTTAACCTTCTCAAACACTTCAACGTCCTCCAGGATGGCAGCCATGCCTGTAGCATTAAAGATTTTGATTATATCATCTATGTTTGCTTTTGGCAAAGGCGGCAGCCCATCCTCACTCCTCTTCTTCACTCTTGATTCCGGGATAATGTAGACGTAGCCCGTCTTCATAAGATTGGATAGTAGCGCCTTATACACGGATGGAATAACCCTCTTCTCTTTCACCATGAGGTTCGTCAATGCCATGACTATGCTTGCCACTTCAACCTTCTGTGGGCATTGATCAACACAATTGAAACATTTGGAACAGAGCCACAGATGAGTGTTTGAGAGCAGCTTATCTCTCAGCCCAAACTGTACCATTCTAACTATTCTACGAGGTTTGTATAGGTCGCTGAATCTTGCGATCGGGCAGTCTGCTGTGCAAGTTCCGCATTGGAAACAGAGCATAATCCGCTCTGCTCCGCTTAACCCGCATACCTCGTATTTGAATTTCGGGTCAATCGTCATGGCGCTTTCAGCTTTCTCCATCAATAGCAATCCTCACTTTCGTTACTCATTGAAGGACTTGCACCAATCTTGTTTAGATCTTCAGCCATTTCTTTAATAAGGCTTGCTGATTTGCCTCCTTTAGCGATTGAGGCACATCCATATACCCGCATGAAGATAAGAGGAGATGTTTTCCACTAAAATTGATCCGCGAATAGAAAGATAAGAGTTCAACCAGAAAGAGGCTTGGCCCCGAGTCTTACCGGGTTTTTTAATATCTTGTGAGAAAGCATCATATGTAAATAGCCGAGGCATAAAACCTAGAGTAAAATAGGCAGGTTTCCACTATTATATTCTATGTCCTCTTTAGACGAGGAAATTTGTTTCACAATATAGTTTTATCCGAACCAAATAATGTATATATTTCATGTGCACAAGACAAAACATTTTCCTATCGTCGTATACCCTGAACTTGTCTCCCTGTTTTCCCAATTTTTCTCTAGATTCTAGCTTCTCTATTTCCCTTTTCATAATCCATAATGAAAAAATGGGGTCAAGATTGTACAGATGGGGCCGCTGGGATTTGAACCCAGGACCTCGCGAGCCCCAGTCGCGAATCTTAGACCAAGCTGGACCACGGCCCCTCTAAATATTTCCAAAGCCTAACTCTTTTATCTCAGTTAATACTCGAAAACTGCTTCTATTAAAGTTTGAGCTTCTGCAACTATTCCTGCAGCTCTTCTGTTCTTGCTTCTCGAGTCTCGTCTTAATGTGCATTCAAGATAATGTTTCAACTTCCATTTTTAAGGGTTTGGCATCGGTCATCTCCTTTCTTTGTTAAACCTATAGACGTGGTCACACACCTATAGGCATATGAATTAGACTGGACGTCGCATTTTTCGATAGCGTAAATGGGTTAACCTTCTTGAATAAGAAAGGCTCTGATTGAATATTGTTATAGATTGACGGCTTTAGTCTCATTGGATGTGCAGGTATGTGTTAATGGCCTTAAACAATTCTTATGGCGTATGATATGTTGCGCCTAAGAATGACCAGATTCTTTGCAGCCTATCTTCTGCCATTCCCCATCTCGGTTATCATCAACACATTCGGACATGAATTGAACATGTAAGACGAGGGGTTCTCATGTTGGCTTCAGGACCCGTTCGGGCTATGCATGAAAGTTGTTTAGAAGTTTATGGATAACCCGATCTCATTTGTACTAATCATTTTCAAAATATAGTTTTTTCCTCAATAATTCTACAAACGGCGTTTACCTTCTCAACGTCTCCTGACTCCACAATTCTCCTGTAAACCTCGGCGCTCTTTCTCGGTATTCTCTCTTTCGATTTAGAGTCTACAGCGTATAACCCGAACCTCATTTTGAAACCTCTGGCCCACTCATAATTATCCATTAACGACCAATGCATATAACCTCTAACATCAATCTTATCTCTATTTATAGCTTCGTCGACCGCCTTTAAGTGATCAAGGAGAAACTTTGGCCTTAACATATCCTTAGCATCCGCGACACCATTTTCAGTCACGTAAATGGGTTTTCCATAATCTCTCACCTGTCTCAGAACCTCTATGAGGCCGTTAGGGTAGATCTCCCATCCGAAGTCTGAGGTTGGCAGCTGACCTCTTGAGGTCGAGTTTGGCTCGCATGCAAATCCGTATCCAGGCATGAGTTCAGGCTGGGACGGGACTCCTAGTGCTAGGCGGGCGAGCAGAGACCTTTTACCCTTCACGACAAAGCGGGTGTAATAGTTCACGCCCAGCCAGTCCATCCTCTCTCTCATGTAAGCCTTCGCGTCCTTGTTGCCTGAGTCAGCCCTAAATTTGAGAGGGCCCATTGTGACGGCGCGAAGGAAGTAATGATTATGCATGAAGTCCATCGCCTTCGCCGCCGATGCATCTGCAGAATTATCGGAGAATGGTTCAACAGGGATTAGATTGTGAATTATGCCTACCTCGGCTGGTGAATGACTTTCATAATCAGCCTTAACAGTATCCCACTTCTTGATCGCATCATAAGCTCTTGCATGCGCTAAGGCGATGTTAACTGATGCTTTTCTGTACGCTCTAAAGTTCCTTACGCCAGGCGGAAATCCAGACTCAACTGTCAGGTATCCCGCCTCCGACACGACCATAGGCTCATTAAAAGTAGCCCAGTAATCCACTATATCACCTAATTTCCAAGCAATATACGCAGCGTACTTCACAAACTCTATTATTGACGTTCGGTCAAGCCAGCCGCTTGGGCCTCTCCTAAACCCCTTTTCTCGAAGAACTATCGGGTTATGAATCCATAGTGGAAGAGTGAAGTGATTTAGGCAGACAAAGACCTTAAAACCCGTCTCTCTAAGGTTCTCTATTATCCGCCTATAATGATTCACTGCATCATTGTCTGCGAATTTCTCAAGCTCCTCAATTGATCGTTCGTCCACTTCTATCTTGCAGGCGTTGCCGTCGTCAGCCAACTCTAAACCAGCATCTACACTATGGGTGCTCTTCGGAAATATTCTGCTCCACTCTAACCCTATTCTGAATACATTAAGACCGAGACCCTTCGCCATCTCATGATCCGCCTTATATCTATGCCAATAATCGACGCCGTCCTCCGGAAAATCACCGCTTACAATTCCCTCTCTGATGTTTCTTTCGTCATGCACCCACACATACCAGTCCGTATTCGGGTCGAGACCTCGCCTAAAAGGATCGCCCATCTCGAACTGAAAGCCACTTAAAGAGACGCCCCAAAGAAAATTTTCAGGAAAAACCAAATAATCCACCGTCCAATGGAAGATGTGATAGGTTTGCAATAAACATTTTGCATTACTTTTAAACCAGTATAGGTGAAATCAACCCTAAACGCTTCAGTTTCAACCGACACGGTGCAAAATTCTTCTTATGACACCTTCATAGACATTTATGCTTGACAGGTACTCCTCGACCTCTATAAACTCCACCGGAGTGTGTGCGAGACTTGAGTTTCCAGGACCATATGTCGCCACTGGGATTTTCAAAGTCGAACCATAAATATTCATGTCGCCGGTACCCGTCTTCCTAACGAACACTGCGTTTAAACCCGTAACCTCACAGATCGCTTCCCTGAGCGCTTTCATCAACGCTGACCCCCTATCGGCCACGAAGGGCTCAACCATATCTTTAATCTTTATATCTATTGAGACCTGCTTATTCTCAGCCTTGAAAGCGTCAACAGCATTATTTAGAATCTCTATTGCCTCATTAACCTTTATTTTAGGGGGAAGCCTAACGTCGACGTCCAGATTACAGATGTCCGGCACGCCGCCGCATGTTCTCCAACTTCTTAGACCAATCAGGCATGGGGTGAGAGAATAGAAGATCCCCTGCTTAGATCTATAGGTCTCCGAAAGATCCCTCAGCCTCCACCAAAGTTGACAACCTTTTTCAGCCGCATTAATAGCAATATGCTGCGCTCCAACATGCCCGGTGGGAGTAGATAGCCTGAATCTAACATAGACTCTTCCTTTATATGCGAAAGTAATTTTGCAAATGCCGCTCGGCTCGCCGAACAGGGCGAAGTCAGCTCTAACCCCCTCACGTATTAGACCGCGTATGCCTCTCCCAAAACCCTCCTCGTCAACTACGCAGGCAAGGATCAGTCTTCCAGTTTTAAGATGATCTAGAAATTTTGAAGCGGCTGATATCATGGCTGCTAGAGGTGCCTTAGCGTCAACGGCACCCCGACCGTAAATTCTGCCCCCTTCAACTTTTACTGTCATTCTTCCTGGAACGGTGTCCATGTGCCCGCAAAACATCAGTGTGGGCGAACCCGAACCAATCTCCCCGTAGACATTACCGACTTTGTCAAGTCTAACCTTGCTAAAGCCTCTTTCAGTCAGCTCAACATATAAGAAGGATGCTAACTCAGACTCGCTTCCTGATGGGCTGTAGATCTCAAGCATCCTTCGAAGTAACTCTACGTCTGCTTCTCCACTCATTATTTTCATTCCCCTCAGTCTTAATCGGCGGCTACGCGCTTTCTGTGAATACTTCCCTCAATATTTCGACTGCTTTTTCTAGGAGATCCTCGCCTATGACGAGGGGGGGCAATAACCTTATCACATTTTTTCCCGAGTATAAGAGGAGCAAACCCTTGTATAGAGCGCTCAGAAGAAACTTTTGAATTGGAAGCCTACACTCCAGGCCTATCATGAGGCCTAAGCCTCGAACCTCCCGTAGAATCTTGAATTCTTCAACAAGCCCCTCAAGCATTACATGCATTTTCTCTCCTAATGTACGAGCTCTCTCAACCAGCTTCTCTTCGACTATAATGTCGAGAACTGCTGAGGCTGCTGCACATGCGATTGGGTTCCCGCCGAAGGTACTTGTATGCTCCCCTATCTTCAGGCAGTCCATGATCTCGGGCTTCGCGACAGTTGCTCCTATAGGAACGCCGCCCCCTAATCCTTTGCCTATGCACATAATGTCTGGCACTACGCCCCAATGTTCGCAAGCCCACATACGCCCTGTCCTACCTAGCCCTGTCTGGATCTCATCTACGATCATGAGGGCGCCGTTCTCGTCGCATGTTCTGCGGATGGATTCTAAGAAGCCTTCAGGGGCAACGTGTACCCCTCCCTCCCCTTGAACGGGTTCGACAATTACAGCTGCTGTCCTATCCGATATAGCCTCAGCAACATTTTCAGATCTGCCATATGGCACAAACTTAACTTCTGAATTGATGATAGACTGGAATGATTCGCGATATTTTAGATCCCATGTTACTGAAAGTGCGCCTAACGTCTTGCCATGATAACCTCTAACCATGCTTATGAATTCGGATCTTCCGGTAAATTTGGCGGCAACCTTTAAAGCGCATTCTACTGCCTCGGCACCGCTATTGCAGAGAAAAACCCTCTCTAACCCCTTAGGGCAAAGTTGAATCAGTTTTTCAAGGAACTCGGCCCTAATATCATTATAGTATGAGCCGTGGCAGGTTATGAGCCTCTCACACTGCTCCTTCAGCGCCTTAACAACTTTGGGGTGGCAGTGGCCGACTATGCCTACGCCATATCCTCCCATACAGTCTATATACTCTTTACCTTTAACGTCGTAAAGTATAGCACCTTTGCCACGAGTTATGGCGGCGGGAAATTTCTGGTAAACCTTCGCGAAAACCCTATCCTCAACAGCGAAGATCACTTCTTCATCCAATTGTGATCACTGTGCCAACATTATGTGTGAGGGCGCTTGTTACAGGAGCTTCAATAAAACCAGTGGATATGATTGCCTCCTTAACTCCCATCTTAAGGGCTTCTATTGATGCCATTACCTTCTTATCCATGCCAGGTCCAATTTTCGGCAAAGCTTTTTCAGCTTCCCAAAGCGTCATCTTTCTTACATATTTGTCATTCAATATGACGCCCTCGACATCTGTTAAGAACACGACGTGCTCAGCCTTGAGCGCGCCAGCTATTTGACCAGCAGCCCTATCTGCATCAACGTTCAAAAACTCATTCTCTTCTCCAATAGCGACGGGGGCGACTACTGGAACATACCCATTATCGACTAGAACATTCAGGATCTTTGTCTCCACGGCAGTGATCCTGCCTGTGAACCCTCCCTCTATCACCCTTTTCCTATTCCGCTCATCTATTATGACTAGTCTCTTCTTTCTTTCAGCTTTCAGGAGGCCTGCATCGACGCCGGATATGCCGACTGCGTGAACCCCCAAGCCTACCAGACGCTGGACAATAGCCTTGTTTATCCTGCCAGCCATAACCATCGTATAGATCTCCGCTGTCTCTCTGTCTGTATACCTGCTCCTTATTCCCCCCGGGGAGGTAACAAAAACCTGCTTCTTTCCCAGTCTCTCAGCGATTTCCGTAACCTCATCTCCGCCGCCGTGAACTATGACCACCTTCTCTACACCTAGTAGAGACTTCACATCATTGACAAGCGTATCTGTCATCCCTTTGAAGATGTCTCCGCCAAACTTCAAGATGATCATGAGGAGTTCTCCTAGAATCTAGATTGGATGCAACCCCATATCCCGCAAGCCTTCCCTCTCATCCCAACCGCACATAATATTCATGTCTTGGACAGCGGTTCCAGCCGCACCCTTCATTAGATTGTCAATTGCCGACAATATGACGACTCTTCCAGTATGCTCGTCAACCTCAAATCCTATGTCGCAGTAATTTGAGCCGACAACGATCTTTGGGTCTGGAAACCTGTAAACTCCTTTTCTGTCACGGACAAACCTGATGAAGGGTGCACTTGAGTAAAAGTCTCTGTAAATCTTCCATAGATCAAGTGTGGAGATTGTTCCCTCATAGAAAACGTGGCAGGTCGCAAGTATTCCGCGAACCATGTTTACGGCGTGAGCGGACATTGCGACCCGGACATTCCCGCCAGCTAATGCTCCTAGCTCCTGCTCTATCTCTGCAGTGTGCCTGTGCCCAACTGGCTTGTAGGCTCTTACGACGCTGTAATGTTCTGAGTGATGGGTTGAGATTGAAGGTTTTCCTCCCGCGCCTGAGGATCCAACCTTAAAATCCATGACGATCTTCTTCTTATCGACATTTCCGAGTTTCATTATAGGCGCAAGTGCGAGTACGCCGGCTGTCGCCATGCACCCAGGAACCGCTACGAGCTGAGCCTTCGCTATCTCTTCTTTATGGATCTTGATTTCCGGGAGTCCGTAGACGGCTTTACCGAGAAGGTCGGGGTTCTTATGCTTCCATCTATACCATCGCTCATAATCCTCTGGGTTTTTAAGTCGGAAATCTGCGCTGGTGTCGATTACCTTTATGCCTGTTTCGAGAATTGCTGGAATAATGGATGATGAAACACCATGAGGTGTAGCCATGAAGACTAGATCGCAGTTCCCAATGACCTGCTTCACATCCGACATTACAAACTTTAAGTTAGTTTCACCCCTTAAGTTTGGGTGAACACGATGCACAAATTCTCCCATGTAGGTGTTCGAAGTGGCAACTTTCACCTCAACTTTTGGATGCCTAAGTAATAGGCGAAGAAGCTCGCCACCTACATAACCGGAAGCGCCAAATACTCCCACTCTCACTTCTTCATCACCTTCACAGCGTACCTTATAATCTCTCCTGGGATATCAACGCGCGTTGCAGAGTATAAGCCTCTAAACTCAACTGTATTATTAACCTCATGAACAAGTATGCCATCCGGAGATTCCATGCAGTCAACAGCAAGGACACCGCCGCCTACACTCTCAGCTGCCCTAAGCACTATTTCCTCAAGATCGCTTGTGACTGGACAGGGCTTGCTAACTCCACCTCTAGCGACATTTGTTCTCCATTCTCCCTCAGGCGAGTACCTATATGATGCTGCCACAACCTTATCTCCTATAACCAAGGCTCTAATGTCTCTGGGGGGTCTCTTCACATATTCCTGAAGATAATATATCTGCAGAAGAGCATTCTGCATCTGCTCCCTTGATTCGACCACGGCTTTGGCTGAATCCCTATCGCGGATGAGAGCGACAAGTCTCCCCCAGCTTCCAACGACGGGCTTCATGACCACGGGATACCCAAGCTCATCAAATGCCTTTGACACACCATCTTCTGCGAAGGCTATGTAGGTCTTTGGAACTGGCACATCTGCCTTGATTAGAGCTAATGTTGTAAAGAGCTTGTTTCCGCAGATCAGTGAGACATTTAGCGGATTTATAACACTTATACCCGCTTTCTCCAGAATTGCTGTGATATGCAGACCCCTGAAATAGCTTACACACCGTTGAAGAACGACGTCTCCATAATCATCCTTTAACTTGCTGTCTTCTATGCTGAGGTCTACATACGCTGTTTTAGAGTCTATCAGCTTAATATTTACACTGGCAGACTCGGCGGCTTTAACAAGAGCTTTCTCGTCCCACCTAATCCTATCATAGACGAGCCCTAGATTCTTCATTCGCCCCAATCTTCTCCTTCTATCTCGGCTGGCACGAGCCTAACCCCTTCCCCCTCAATAACCCTAGCTTCGTAGTCCATTCCACAGTCTGGGCAGCTTATAATCTCACCTGAAATAACGTCGTCCGGGATCTCTATTTCAGCGTCACATTCAGGGCATCTGGACAGGAAGGTTCTTACCTCCTCACGTTGCCTCTATTGGAAGTTAGATTTTCCCTTATAAATGTTTCGTTATTTTTAAGCATCATTAGAAAAATACATAAAAAAATATTGTTTCCTCAAAAGGAAAGATACTTATATTCTCATCTTCAATTTAACAATATGCTGGAAGGCGATAATTATGCCTCTTGAATTAGATGAAATCGATAAGAAAATTATAGAGATGCTTCAGGATGATTCTAGAATCGCTTTTAGGAAGATAGCTGAGAAGGTTGGAGTAAGCGAGGCAACGGTGTTCGTAAGGGTTAAAAAACTGCATGAGAACGGTGTAATAAAAAGATTTACTGTAAGTGTCTCGCCTGAGCTTCTAGGTAAAGGGTTAACAGCCTTTGTCCTAATAAACGCCGATCCTAAAAGACTCCAGCATGTTCTAGACACATTGAGCAGTTTAGAGGACGTCTACGAAGTCTACGATGTAACGGGCGCCTTCTATGTGATAGCGAAGATCCGCACCTCAGATAGGGAGAAGCTGGCTAAGATCATAGATACGATTGGACTTATCGATGGTGTTAGAAGCACTGAAACCGCTGTAGTGCTTAGAAGCATCAAAGAGGAGACTAGAATTAGAGCCTAGAGAAGTGAAAAACCCCGAGATACAGACCAGTGGGGGAGAAAGAGATTAGACGAGTGATAATCGTAACTGGTACGCCGGGTGTAGGAAAATCCTCTGTCTCAGCGGCCCTCGCTGAGAGAATTAATGCGCATCATATTTCCCTTGGAAGACTTGTTACAGAAGAGAGGTTATACACAGGGCTTGATAAAGATAGAGATACTCTTATAGCAGACTTGGACCGAGTATCAGAGAGAGTTAGAAAAATACTCAATGAGGTTCACGGGGACATAATTATTGAGGGGCACTATGCAGTCGATGTCGTAGATCCAAAAAATGTGCATATGATTTTCGTTCTGAGGAGGGATCCTGAAGAATTAACTAGGGTGTTGAAGAACAGAAATTATAATGAATGCAAGATCAAAGAGAATGTCGCTGCTGAAATATTGGATGTCTGCCTATACGAGGCCGTTAACAGATGCGGGCTAGAAAAAGTCTGCGAGGTCAATATGACCGGGAAGAACGTTAATGAAGCCGTTGAAGAAATCATCGAGATATTAGAGGGAAAGAGGGAAAAAAGGGTAGGCATAGTTGACTGGCTTGGAAAACTCGAGGCTGAAGACAAGCTGGATGAGTACCTTAAGGATATATGAAGCCGCTACATCAAACCTCGCATTATCTCTGATCTTGTAAGCAGGATTATTCCTCTCCGACTTGCATAGGCTTTTGCATGATCGCTGAACTTGTCTGCCACCATAATTGGGCTTGAGTAGGACAAGGCATGAGCAGCCTTATCTAAACTGATAATCATGTTAACCCCTACAGTTCTATTCCATTCCTTAACCCTAACGGGGTGAACCTCCTTGTATTTCTGGACTATAAGGTCGAACACGTTTGGATCAGCGTCCTCCTCCTCGTCGACCACATACTTCTTAACCTCATACCCTCTCCTAGTAAAGTATTCGATCACAAGGCTAAGGAGAGGCGGCTTTGACATAATAATTCCCAGTAAAGGATTATGGAACATGAGAAGAAAAATCTTTTCATAGAAAATATGAGATATACCAATAAAAATTAAGTTAAATCACCACATACACATCGAACTTCGTACAATATATCCAGCAGCTCATTTAATCCCTTCCCCGTTTTCGCGGAGACCAGTGGAATCCTCTGGGCTGGAATGACCCTCTTCATAACCCTCAATAGCGGAACATATAAATCGGAAAGAGCCCCTGCAACCTTAACATCATTCTTAAATTTTACCGGGTCCAGAAGGCAGCTCCTAATCCTTTCCAATTCATCTTCTGCGATCAGATCGACTTTATTGATAACTGTAACTACGCTTATTCCCAGCCTATATGAGATTGCAAGCCTATACAGATAAGCGGCTGGCAGATCTCTCGCTCCAATAGATGGATCGATGAGGAATAATCCTACAGCATCTTCAAATTGACTGACAACATTAGGGCCAGATTCATGGAAGGCGAAGGTTTCCAGCTGCCCAGGTGTGTCCACAAGGACAAAGTCCCCATGAAACTCGGGGATCTCCATCCTACTCAGTTTCTCCATTGCCCTTAACATTGCTCCATTAGGTCCGAGAGATTCCTCCTTCATAATCTTCTCTATCGTGAAGTAATCTCTGATATCGTAGTCACATGTGTACGGCAGCATATAAGCGCCCGGATCCAGATTAACCAGATTGACGGAATAATTCTCTGAGCGAAGGTACTCGCCGAATTTTCCTGTGAGAAGGCTCTTTCCAGAGCCAGCTGGCCCTAACATAATCACGTTCATTTTAATTCAACAAGAAAAAAGAACGCTGACAATTATTTAACAATTTAAAATTTAAGGAGTGATATGCAGATATGCCAAATGTCACAATTCTATTTAATGACGCTTCACAGATGCTTTCTTTAGAGATGAAGCATAGTTGCTTAGTTCCCTCAGAAGCTGTGAGAAATCATGCAGATTACTAGATACTATATTTACGAAGGCGCTGCCAACGATGACCCCGTCTGCTCCAGCCTCGATGATCGACTTCACATGTTCAGGTTTTGATATTCCGAACCCAACCGACATAGGGATCCTCCCCTTTGTATACGATGAGAAATTCTTCACCAGGGATATTGTCGTATCTAATATTCTTTCTCTCGCCCCGGTTACCCCGAAGACCGAAACCAGATAAAGGAAACCTGAGCTGTAATTTATTATTCTTTTTAGTCTCTCTATGGTTGTTGAAGGCGCTGCCAGGAATATGGTGTCTACTCCATATGCTTCTGCAATCTCCTTATATTCATCCGCCTCCTCGACCGGAAGGTCCGGTATGACAACGCCATCCACGTCACTTCTCCAAGCATGATCCATAAACTCTCTTACACCCATCCTGAAGACAGGATTATAATATGTCATGATTAGAATTGGTACTCCATGTTTCTTCTTGATTTTACTGGCTATTTCTAAAACAATTTTGGGGGTGGTGCCAGCGGTCAGGGCGGCTGTGGATGAGGCCTGGATTGAGGGGCCGTCGGCAATGGGGTCGGAAAAGGGGATGCCGAGTTCAAGCATGTCTGCACCCCCTTTGATTAATGCTTCAGCAATTTGCGGCGTAGTTTTAGGATTCGGATAGCCTCCGGTCACGTATGCTATCAATGCCCCCTCTTTTTGTGCTGCCAGCCTGCTGAAGGTTTCCTCTATCTCGCTCATAACTTCATCCCAACATATTCGGCTACGATTTCCACGTCTTTGTCGCCTCTTCCAGACAGATTGACCACTATGATCTTTTTCCTATCGCACTCCGCTGCGATCTTTGTTGCAAAGGCGATTGCATGTGAAGGCTCTAGCGCTGGCATAATGCCCTCACACTTCGACAATTCCATGAAGGCCTTAACTGCCTCCTCATCTGTCACGGCAACATACTCGGCTCTCCCTATAGATTTCAGGTAGGAATGTTCTGGTCCAACGCCCGGATAGTCTAGGCCCGCCGAAATACTATGTGTTGTCCTTATCTGCCCATTCTCATCTTGGAGAATGTACGTCAACATACCGTGAAAGACGCCTTCACTGCCCGCGCAGATCGAAGCAGAATGCTTTCCAGTTTCTATCCCAAGCCCTGCTGCCTCAACCCCGTAAAGTTTAACATCCCAATCGTTAAGAAATGGGTGGAATATGCCTATAGCGTTGCTACCTCCTCCGACGCAGGCGACTATGGCATCCGGGAGTCTTCCCTCCTCCTCAAGAATCTGCTCTCTTGTCTCATAACCGATCACGCTTTGAAAATCTCTCACTATGGTTGGGTAAGGGTGGGGACCTACAACAGAACCTATAAGGTAATACGTAGTATCAACGTTTGCGGTCCAGTCTCGTAAGGCCTCGTTAATCGCATCCTTTAAGGTTTTTGATCCAGAATTGACTGGGTGAACCTCTGCGCCCAGCATCTTCATCCTAAACACATTTAGTCTTTGGCGTTTCATATCTTCTGTTCCCATATAGATCTCAGCCTTTAACCCGAGCATTGCACAGGCCATCGCTGTTGCTACACCATGCTGCCCTGCCCCCGTCTCAGCTATGACACGCCTCTTCCCCATCCTTTTAGCGAGAAGAGCTTGACCAAGCGTGTTGTTTATTTTGTGTGCACCACTGTGGAGCAGATCCTCACGTTTAAGATATATCTTAGCTCCACCAATCTTGTTGGTGAGATTAGACGCGTAGTATAATGGTGTCGGTCTTCCCGCATACTTAGACAAGTAATAATTGAGCTCCTTCCTGAAGCCTTCATCATTCTTCAGATTCTGGTAGGCTTCCTCTAATTCTTGGAGTGCAAACATTAGAGTTTCTGGGACGAATTTCCCGCCGTACTTCCCAAATTTTCCTTTACCTTCAAACTCGCTCACTGATTTCATAATATGACCTCTTTCGCGTTTCTTACAAACTCGAATATTTTATTTGGGTCCTTGAGGCCACATCGCGATTCGACACCGCTGGAAACGTCAACCGCATATGGGTGGACGGCGACGATTGCATCCTTGACGTTGTCTGGTCTAAGCCCACCTGCCAATATCAGCGGTTTCGGCGCTATTAAATCCCTGATCTTTCGGCTTAATTGCCAGTTATGCGTCATCCCTGTTCCCCCATATTTTCCCACAGCAAAGGTGTCTAGGAGAACTGCGTCAAAGTTGCTTGAAACCTTCACCGCATAATCTACAGCATCGGATCTGCATGTGTGAACTGCTCTTATTAGGCGTGAGCGGATTTTCTTGCGCAACATCTGAATCTCGTAGGGCAATTCTCCGTGGATCTGGATTGCGTCGGGCTCCAGCTTTCTATAAATCTTTAGGAGTAGGTTTGGATTTGTTGCAACTGTTACAACTACGCTCTCAACAAAGACTGGAACGCGCCTGATCAGGTTCCCAGCCTGTTCAGCTGTTAGATTCCTAGGTGAAGATGGAACCCCTACCACGAATCCGACAGCATCAGCCCCTGCTTCTATACTTGAAAATAGGTCTTCCTCTCGGGTTATTCCGCAGATTTTCACCTTAACTATTCCCAAATGCTTCCACAAACTCCCTAACTTTCTCTTCGATATTGCTGCTTCTCATGATCGCTGATCCTATGAGAAATGCGCGGATCCCAAATCGGCGAAGGTAAAGCATGTCAGCAGGTTTCTCTATGCCGCTCTCGCTGATAATGATTCTGGTGTTCGCATCAGCCTTTTCCATGATTCTCCGGGTGACATCTAAGTCTACCCTTAATGTGGTCAGATCGCGGTTGTTTATTCCTATAATATCCGCTTCAGTCCTTATTGCTGAAAGGAATTCCTCATATGTGTGGACCTCAAGCAAAACCTCAAGCCCAATCTTATGCGCATATTCAATCATATCATCGGCATCCTCGCTGCAGAGGCCCCTATCAAATAATTTCCAAATCAGTAGGACTGCATCTGCGCCGTGAGTCCATGCGGCCTCTAACTGGTCAGTGCTTACCACAACATCCTTCATAAGCAACGGAATATCCACCTCTTTTTGAATGTTAGCTAATGATAGAAGAGATCCCTTGAAGAAATTTGGTTCAGTTATGACTGATATTCCAGCTGCCCCACCTCTCTTCATGGCGGAAGCCACTTCAACTTCACGTAGATTTTCCCTTAAAATTCCTAGGCTTGGTGAAGCCTTTTTTATCTCAGCTATTACGGCGGCATTCCTACTTTCTTGGATCGCTTTTACGAGGCTGTTCTTAGATTTTGAACGGACACCCTTGCGGTAGTATCCGCTTTCTACAAGATTCCTTGCATTCTTCGACAATAAATCCAGAAAATCATGCATATCTCAAACTCATCTCCTCTAGTACTGATGGGTCTCCGCCAGTCAACTTGATTAGCATGGTGAGCTTCTCGTAAGCTTTGCCGCTCTTGATAGACTCCTCTGCAATCTCTATTCCATCCTTAAAGTCTTCAGCCTCACCTCCCAGAATTATGCCCGCTGCACTATTTAGCAGGACTATTTCCCTCTTGGGATCATCCGGATCTAAAAGGTCATATAAGATTTTGAAGGCTATCTCCGCATTTATGTCCGGTGTACTGCCCATTATATCCTTTGGGTCTGCCCTCTTGATGCCGAGGTCTTCGGGCCTATACTCTAAAAGCATAACTTCCCCGTCACTTAACCACGCAATGAGAGTTTTGCCTATATTTGATATCTCGTCAAGTCCATCCAAGCCGTGAACTACTAACGCTTCTTGGCAGCCAAGATTCTTGAGCACATCCGCCATTGTTTTGACGAGTGACGCATCATAAACTCCTAGCAGCTGTGCTTCGGCGTCAGCAGGATTGGTTAAAGGTCCGAGTATATTGAATACTGTTCTGATTCCCATCTCCCTTCTGGGCCCTATTGCATATTTCATTGCGGGATGGAAGGATGGAGCGAACATGAATCCTATGCCTATCTCCTCTATACACTTTTCAACTACTTTAGGCTCAACAGTGAGGTTTAAGCCAAGTTTTTCTAGAAGATCTGCACTTCCGCATTGGCTCGTAATCGACCGATTTCCATGCTTAGCCACTGTTACACCTGCACCTGCAATAACGAAGGATGAGATGGTGCTCACATTGAAAGTTTTTATCTTGTCGCCTCCTGTTCCACAGGTGTCAACGAGTCTCCTATTAAGGGATGGATTTATCTTATAACAGAAATCTCGCATAACCTTGGCGAAGGCGACTATCTCTTCAATAGTCTCGCCTCTAATCCTTAAAGCTGTTAGAAAAGCGGCGATCTGCGCGTCTGTCGCAAAACCGCTCATAATCTCCTTCATAACTTCCATAGACTCATTCATGCTTAGGTTTTTTCCCTCCACGAGTTTACGAATTGCTTCCTTGATCACCTTCGGCTCACCTCCACTCCAGGAAATTTTTTATTATTGTCTTCCCTTCTTCGGTCAGTATTGATTCCGGGTGAAATTGTATGCCCTCTATGGGGTAGATGGTATGGCGAACACCCATAACTTCGCCATCTTCAATTGATACAGCTGTAACCTTAAGGCATCCTGGAAGTGAAGACCTGTCTCCTACAAGTGAATTGTATCTCGTAGCCACTATAGGGTTCTTCACACTCCTAAATATCCCTCGACAATCATGTCTCACCAGACTTGTTTTTCCATGCATCAGCTTCTTTGCACGAACTATTCTCCCGCCAAAGGCCGATATTATCCCTTGATGCCCAAGACAGACACCTAATGTGGGCACATGGGGGCTTACATGCCTGATTATAGAGCCTGAAACACCGAAGTATCTCTCTTCGTCCGGGGAGCCTGGACCTGGAGAAATGACAATCCTTTCAGGATTGAGCCTCTTCACTTTTTTCAAGTCTATCTCGTCATTTCTGTATACGATAGCTTTGCCTCCAAGCTCCTCAATATATTGGACAAGGTTGTATACAAATGAGTCGTAGTTGTCTATTATCAATACTCTCATGGAATTCCACCCTGAGAGATTTCAAGGGCCCGGAATAGGGCTTTGGCCTTATATTCAGTCTCAAACCATTCTCTCTCTGGGTTCGAATCCGCAACTATTCCGGCTCCAACCTGTATGTGAGCTCTACTACTAGACGCTATTAGAGTCCGAATAGTTATAGCGAAGTCCGCGTTACCATTAAAGGAGAAGTATCCCACGGCCCCGGCGTATGGTCCTCTCCTCACAGGTTCTAGCTCCTCAATTATCTCCATCGCCCTAACCTTTGGTGCCCCAGAAACCGTGCCAGCTGGGAAAACCGCCTTGAGAGCGTCGTAACAGTCGCGGTCTCTTCTGAGCTTACCTGTGACTCTTGAGACGATATGTTGGACATGACTGTACTTGTGGACTTCCATGAAGGATGGAACCATTACTGTTCCGGGCTCTGAAACCTTACCAAGATCGTTTCTTGCTAGGTCGACAAGCATCACGTGCTCTGCACATTCCTTAGGATCAGAGAGCAGATCCCTTTCCAGCAGCCTATTTTCAGCAGGGTCGTCGATTAAGGGCCTCGTACCCGCGATTGGATAGGTCTCAATTAAGCCTTCCTCGACCCTGATAAGCATCTCAGGGCTGGAACCAACAATAGCGTGGTCTCCAATCTTAATAAAGTACATGTAGGGGGAAGGGTTTATCCTACGAAGAGCCGCATAGAATGGGATGAGATCGCCGTTTACATTGAAATCGTAACGCTTTGAGAGAACCACTTGGAATATGTGGCCCATCTGTATATACTCTTTGGCCATTAATACAGAGTTTTCGAAACATCTCTTTTCAGAATGAACCTTTGGTTCAGTAAACTCTAGAGTATCGGAGCAGTTATCCTTCTCTTCTAGAACTTTGCATATCTCGTCATAACGATTTTCCGATATAAAAAAGTAGTATGCTTCTCTATTCTTATGGTCGAAAATTATTCCATCCTCAAACACGCCCATCTCAATATCTGGATAACCGAGATCGTCGACTGAGATCTTTGGGAGGCGCTCCCAATACCTCACAGCGTCATAAGATATATATCCAACGCAACCTCCTGCAAACCTTGACGTAGAACCTTTGATCTTCCAATTGCATACAAACTGTCTGACCACTAATAATGGGTCTTCAATCCTTATAGTCTCAGTTTCCCGTGTTCTTTCGTTATGGATCGTTAGCGTACCATTCTTAGCCTTGAAGGTAAAATTTGGGTCAAAGCCTATGAAAGAATACCTTGCAAGCTTATTCGGACCCTCAACCGACTCTAGAATGAAGACATTTTTGTAGCGCCGATAAAATTTTACAAAGACATCAAACGGAGAAGCAGTGGTTGGAAGTGTCAGGAATTTCAAGGATAGAGGTTGAATTCTATCGGTTAAACCAGTAGTGCCAAATGATATCCCTCATTTTAAATCCCCTTTTATGATCCTGCAAGTAATATTTAAAACTTTCGAGAACAATTATGTACATCATATTATTTTTGCATGATGCAAAAATCTTTATGGACACGATATTAGAAATGTACTTGTGAGTCCATGAAGTCTCGAGAGCGATTACTGGCAGCATTGAGGCATGAAGAGCCAGATAGAGTTCCAATAGATTTAGGAGCATTAAGGGTTTCAGGCATAGATGCGATCGCGTACAGAAACCTAAGGAAATTTTTAGGTTTGCCGGAAAAACCAATTAGACTTGCGCCTCAGACGTTCACGAACACTATGGAATATGCATCTAACTTGGCTGAAGTGGAGAAAGAGGTTCTGGATCTATTCCATGTTGATGTCATAAACATTAACCGTGTTCTGCCGCCATGCGGCCCACTCGTAGAGACGACCGATGCATGGAAAAGATGGACTGTTGACAACACGATTCTAGAGGCGCATGAGAAAGTCAACATCATCGAGGATGAGGACGGATGGCTTCTTCATTTCCCCCAAAGCCCCCTAACACCTGCTGAAAAAAGGTATAAGATGCTCAAAAAGGACTTTATATGTGTTGAGCTGTGGCGTGGCGAGGCTCCTCTCAAGAATGCGAAAAGCGTTGACGAAGTTGAAGATTTTGATTGGGAACAATTTAGGATTAGAGACGAAGTTCTAGAGGGCATGAGGAGAAGGGGCGAGCACCTCTGCATGAATACGGATTATGGTCTAGTATTGTTTGATGTAGGCTCCCTTCACGCAAATGTTGGCCAAGTCCTCAGAGGTTGGAGCCAATGGTTGATTGACCTGAAAGTTAGGAGAGCCCTAGCTGAGGCAATTCTCGATAATTTTATGGAAGTTCTCATGCACAACATATCAAGACTAATAGGATCATTGGGAGATTATGTCCAAGTTATCGGGTTCGCCGATGATCTCGGCTCCCAAGAAGGCCCCCAAATCTCCCCGAAAACCTTCACAGAGATCTACAAGCATAGATATGAAGAAGTTTTTAGCTATATAAAGAGACACTCGAAAATGTTCATCCTGCTACACTCAGACGGTGCCATAAGCCATTTCTTAAAGGACCTCACGGATATAGGGCTCGATGCAATCAATCCAGTCCAATTCACAGCGAAAAATATGGATCCTCTGATTCTCAAGAAAGAGTTTGGTGAGCAGCTCAGTTTCTGGGGAGGCGGAGCGGACACCCAGGATGTGCTACCACATGGAGATACACAAACAGTCGAGAAACACGTTAAGGATTTAGTATCAATTTTCGCCCCGGGCGGCGGATATGTTTTCGCAGCGGTACACATGATACCCGGAAAGACTCCCCCGGAAAACATAGTTACCGCTTTTAAAGCAGCCTATGAGATTGGCAAATATCCTATAAAAATGCAAATCAAAGATGTTTTAAGGTGAATTATTTGTCAGGTGAAATTAGAGACTTGAATATTCCTCAACTACGCAGGGAAGGAGAAAGGACGCAGCTGATCGTGGATGGAGCGCCGTTCATAATTCTAGGCGGGGAGCTGCATAATTCATCCTCGTCAAGCCTATCCTATATGGAGCCTATTTGGCCTAGGCTTAACTCCCTCGGCCTTAATACGGTCCTTATACCAATCAGCTGGGAGCTAATTGAGCCGGAAGAGGGCATATTTGATTTTCATCTTGTTGAGGGGCTCATAGAGGGGGCGCGTAGGCATAATTTGAAAATTGTCTTCCTCTGGTTTGGGACATGGAAGAATGCTGTCTCCACATATGTTCCGACTTGGGTGAAAACAGACCTTGAAAGATTTCCACGGGCAATGGACGGTAGTGGTAGAAGGTTGGATGCAATCTCATGTTTTAGTAGAAGCGCGTTGGAGGCGGATTCCCGTGCATTCAGAAATCTAATGAGATTTATCCGCGAGATAGATGAAGGGAAATACACCGTCATAATGATGCAGGTTGAGAATGAAGTTGGTCTTCTCGGATCTTCAAGAGACCATTCTCCAGAAGCTGAGAGGCAGTTTACCAAAAAAGTCCCGGCAGAGCTAACAGAATACCTCGAACACAATGAGGAGTCGTTAAACCCTTACCTTCAATTCGTCTGGAAAAGGTTAGGACAAAAAACTTCTGGAACCTGGAGGGAGGTATTCGGAGAGTATGCTGACGAAATATTTATGGCATGGCATTTCGCCCGCTATATAGATCAAGTCGCCGCGTCAGGTAAGGCAGAATATCCAATTCCAATGTATGTGAACGCCTGGCTTGGACCAAGCGCGTATATGCATGAGGACGGGCTTCCTGGGGAATACCCAAGTGGCGGCCCAGTTGCCCGCATGCTTGACATTTGGCGTGCGGCAGCGCCGAACATTGACATAATATCACCTGACATCTACCGAGAAGATTTCTGTTCTGTATGCCGCGAATATGCTCGAATCGGAAATCCTCTATTCGTTCCTGAGACATTTCGCGATGAACGTAGCGCGGCCTACGTGTTTTACGCCATAGGCCAGCATGGGGCGATAGGATTCTCACCGTTTGGTATAGAGGACATCGAAAACGATAGGCATCCCTTAGCCTCAAGCTATCGCCTGCTTTCAGGGATGATACCAATCATATCAAAGTATGGAGGAACAAACCGCATGATTGGTTTCGCCGATGATGGAACCCATGGATATCATCACACATTAAATTTCTGGAATGTGAGAACAAGGGCTAGGGGGTTCAGACGCAATCTTGGAGACTATCAGATAGAGGTGAGCTTCATCCGAGAAATAGCTGTGAAAGTCCGTTCAGTTTGGCCAGGCTTCATACAAGAGCCCACTATACCCGGGGGAGGCTTGATAATCGCGACTGAGAAAGACGAGTTTATCGCGGCTGGAATAGGGTTTATACTAAGGTTCCTATCAATAGACGAGTTCGCCTCTAAAGTGAAGATTCTTAGAGTTGATGAAGGAGTTTTCAGGGATGGCGAATGGGTACATGATAGACGCTTAAATGGTGATGAAACCGGACATGGATCATGGGTCTACTTTGACGACAAACCGAAAGTCCGCATAATTCAAGTTTACAGTTGCTGAACTCTAACGTGTATGGCGCCTTTCATGGCTAAGAGGTTTATTTTCAGCTTAGCGCCGGGGAAGGGACTTGAACCCTTGCGGGCCAGTGGCCCACTGGCTTACCTGACCCCTCAATCTAATTTTATATTTTGATCTCGAGGCCAGCGCGTTAACCGCTCCGCCACCCCGGCTCTTCAAAATTGCTTAACTTTCCACATTTAAAAAAGTTTATTTCCACCCAATTCCAACCGGCGCCACCAAAAGGTATTTCTTACTGAGGCGACTAACATCTTTTTGCTGCGATAGGAGAGGACTATGCGATACTGCCCTGAATGCGGAGGGGAAATGCATTACGTAAGCCTTACGAAACGTTATGTCTGCAAAAGCTGCGGTCTGACGCTTACCTTTCAAGAGATCATTGA
>JANXEA010000012.1 GCA_025059045.1 Candidatus Bathyarchaeota archaeon
TTCCCTTTATGGGATTTTTCTTCTTGAACCGGAAGAAAGTGAAACTTTTGAGGGATATTGGAACTATTACGCTTTCAATTCCCTTTATGGGATTTTTCTTCTTGAACCCGAAGTTGATTTTTGCTTTTTTGGTGATTTCTTGGTGATTTTAGTCTTGTTTCGTAGTGATGGTTCGATTATTATTTATTTGTGATTTTCTTTATAAAGATAATCGAGGTTTTTGCGATGGTTTACTTTTTGTCTGATTTAGAGCGCAAGTATTTGCTCCATCAGCTCCTTCCTCTTGCACGTGATGTTGGTGTTAATCAGGAATTGAGGGGGTGGAGCTGGTTTCAGCCTCCGTTAAAGCCCTATCATGAGGGGGTGAGGTTGCCTATGTATGCTGTTGCTTCTAAGTATTGTCCGATTGGCAGGGATGTTTATCTCCATAATGTTGAGGGAGTTCCTCCGAAGCCTTCAATAAACGTGGCTTTAGGTAAGATGTTTCATGGTGTCGTCAGTGATTGTCTTCTTTCTTTTCTTCAGCAGCGGCGGTTTTCGTTTGAGGAGTGGTGGAGGAAAATTCGTTGGGATGAGATTCCAGAGAAGCCTGAGAACGTATATGAGCCGTCAAGGATTGTTTGGGATTTTGTGTCAAAGCTTTGTGAGGCGAGGATTGCTGAGGTGTCTAGTAGGCAGCCTTATGCCTCCAGCTATGATGTAATATCTTCGGCTCTTCCGTTTTTGGTTGAGCATAAGATCTCGGGTGAACTTCTTGGGTTGAGTGGGATACTTAGCCTAGACTGCTATGACTATCTGCATGCCATAATGTTTGACCTGAAGGTTAATGATGAGCCGAAAGATTGGCATAGGCTAGCGCCTGTAGGCTACTCAATCGTATTCGAGAGTGTTTATGAGGTTCCTGTGGATATCTGCTGCATAGTGTATCTCAATATCAGGAACGGTCGCATAAGCATCAACAAGAATCTCTTCTTTGCATCGGAGGAGTTGAGGCAGTGGTGGATAGAGGAGAGGGATAAGAAATTGGAGATTGTGGCTGAGGGGAAAGATCCAGGCTTACCGAATAGATCTCAGTGTAGGGAGGATTGCATGTATTTCGAAGCATGCTATGGTTAGTCAAATAGTTGGAGGTAAGGCCTTGAAGATCTTTCTTGACGATTTCGGTCTCTTTCTTGGCAGAAAAAGGAATCGGTTCGTTATCAAGAAGGGGGGCGAGGTGAAGGAGATCGTTGCGGATGATGTCGAATCTATCATTTGCTGCTCAAGTGGCGTCTCATTCTCATCCAGCGCCCTGAACCTTGCAGTTAAAAACAACATCCAGGTGGTCTTGGCTCGACATGGTGGCTGGCCCTACGCAATTCTAATGCCGTCTTCTTTGACTGGTTCGGTCAGGGCGCGTAGAGAACAGTTCTTGGCATATAATGATGAGAGAGGTTTCATATTGGCTAAGAGGTTCGTGATTGGGAAACTTGTGAACCAGGCTAATCTACTTAAGCTGCTTGCGAAGAATAGGCGACAGACGAGCCCCAAACTTTCCGAAAGCCTTTACGAGGCTGGCAGGGCTATAGAGCAGGTTGCAGCAAAAGTTGATGAGTTAATGGCGGCAAGCGTTGATGAGAAACGCCAGGACTTAATGAATCTTGAGGCCGAGGCCGCTAGATCCTACTGGGGCGGTATCCAGCAAGTTGTTCCGCCAGAACTAGGCTTTAAAGGCAGGGAGACTAGGGGCGCACGCGACCCGTTTAATGCTATGCTAAACTTCGGATACCAAACAATACTATTCTCAGAGATCTGGAAGGCAGTGTGCTATGCAGGGCTAGACTTCTATGCTGGCTACCTGCATGCTGACAGGCCGGGCAAACCGTCGCTAGTCCTAGATTTAATGGAGGAATTCCGCCAGCAGGTTGTGGACAGGACGCTTATCTCCTTGATGGCGAAGGGCATGATTAAGCCTGAAGAGATCTTCGCAGAGGAAGGCGGAGAGGAGGGTAGGATCCTAAGTAAGGAGGTAGTGAAAACTCTGCTAAAGAGCCTCCAGGAGCGGCTGGACATGGAAGTGATGTTCGAAGGGCAGAGAGGCACAATCAAGGGTTTCATGCATAATCAGGCAAGGCGCATAGCACGTTTTCTCCTACACGAGTCCGACTACAAACCCTTCACACTTGGCTGGTGAAGATGGAATGCGCTACTTAGTCATCTACGACATCACGGACGATAACCTCCGCACCCTAGTAGCCGAGATACTGAAAGATTACGGATTTCAGCGTATCCAGTACAGCGCTTTCATAGGCGACCTCCGCCGCCACGAGTTGAACAGCCTACTCACAGACCTGAAAAACCTGATCGAAGACCAAATTGAGAACGTGCAGTTCTACCCCGTCTGCGACACATGCTTTAAGGGACGGCAAGAGGTGGGAAAATCTAAAAGATACGAGATGGAGGAAAGGAAGGAGGAAGTAGCATATTTTTAGCATAATATGGGGAACGCAGTAAATGATGTTGTTTTCGCTGGTTAGAGATGTAGCATTGAAACATGCGCCAAAATTATGTGAGAGGTTAAGGAATGAGTGAGGCTGAGAAACGGCAAGGTTTGCCAGTTTCAGATATTGCTGAACCGCTAATTTCAGTTACCGATGTTAAGCATTACATTTATTGTCCAAGACTAGTGTACTTCGATCACGTTCTGCACGCCCAACCCATTCTCGGCTCCCAGCAGGAGGAAAGCCAAGAACAACACAGGGAATACGTGCACAAAGAGCTAAGGAGAAAAGATGCAATCTACTACTCACCCGAATTCGTCGGCGCCGAAAAACTCCTATTCATACCACTCGTCTCGAAAAGACTGCAGCTTCAAGGCATAATTGACTGCATAATAAAGACAGCTAAAGGCGAATATGTTCCAGTCGAATACAAGAACATGAACTCAAATAAGGGAAAAGCCTACATGGACC